>NZ_JBXWLY010000016.1:0-104147 GCF_059609525.1 Ruegeria sp. YTSC325 | reverse complement strand
AATGCCGCCACTCGAGCTGCTTGAAGTCCGGGCATCAGCATTCCTTGGTGGGTCGGAAGTTAACGTGACAACACCGTAAGTTGGCCCATGAAACATTTCGCCCACAGTACTTATCGCTTGCGGCTAGGCTGAGGTCGCCGCCGCCTTCGACCTCAAATAACCGCCAGACATCCTCGGCAAGAAATTGTGTGCGGGCCAATTCCGGTATGCCGGCCTGTCCAGCATAATATCCAAGTATGTAAGCATCAGTTTTGGGGATGGTGCAAAGCCCCTTGTTAACAAGGGCGTGGATTGTGGTGATCAATCTAGGGTTGTCTTCGACCGCAGCTTCGGCCCACGCGTTCATCCAGCTTGGGTTCAGTACGGCAAAAACCTCCTCCAGCGGGATCGAACTTGGCAGAATGCGCCAATCGCCGCAGCTATATTCGGACGGGCGCGCCGTTGCCAAGACAGCCACGCCTAAAGCCTCCAAATCCTTGGCGAGATCAACTGGAGGTTTGAGACCGTTAAACCGAACGTCCCAGGCTGCTTTCTGCTGACGCTTTTGAACTTTCAGCGCAGTTGGAGCAAGTTTACGGCGGTCTTCTTCGGAAAGATCGGCCAGTGCCTTCAGGACACGCTTGGCCGACTTTGTCGTAACCAACCGGATGAAATCCGTTTCGTTCAATGCAAACGCTCCAACTCCATCTCTACTGCAAGAACATGCTTGCAGGGCCCCCGCGTCGTCTGATGTTTGGCGTACCACGGACAAGTACAACTGTATCCGTCTTGAGAGAGACGCACGCGGTGAGTGACGTTTTCACTGACTACGTCGGCGCCAGTTTGCGACAACGTCACAGCCTTGCTGTCAAAAAGCGCCCGCGCGGACTTGAGACGAGGGTTGAGCGCCTGCAGACGCTCCAGACCAAACGGGAGCTGCCGGTGGAACCAGGCGTTTCGAGAAAGGTCAAAACCAACTTGGCCAATTGCCGCCAGATGTGAGATCGCCTGACGAATGTCTGCGCCTGATACACCAGGTTCATGCCCCAAAAACGCTAGGTCGAGACTATCTTGCCAATTCAAATGGGCGCGAATGATCGGAACGTAGCTGTTCGGATGAACCAAATCAGACAGCAACCGCCCATCCCCCGAAAAGCCGCGCCAAGGCTCTGCGTTCAATACCAACGTGAATCTCTGAGAGCCGAAATCCAACTCCCAGGCAGAACTTCCAAGTGACGGGTTTCCATAAACATTCAAATATCGCGCTTTACTCGCCAGAGTCTCCAAAACACGTAAACGATGCGCCCCACGCAAAGGTACACTATCAGCGCTTTTACGCGTCATCGTTCGCACTCGGTTTCCCGCGGCAGAAACCCAGAGCAAATGATCGGCTTTTGAACGCGGCAACGTACGCAAAAACCTTTGTGCCGGTACGGACGGAAGGGAAAAAACCTTCTCCATGCTTGCAAGATGCCCTTGCACTTCGGCGAACCCTTTCAGCCAGCGCAACGGCAGCGGAACTTTGCGTTCTGTTACGCAGCCTTTTTCATGCGCAATATCTACAAAGGATGAACCGATTCCGATTGTTAGTTCGCCGCTCGGTTTCACCTGCGCCAACAGAGCACGCAATTCAGGCCCAAAATCCACATTCGTCGTGCCAGTTCTCCGCTTTTCCACCTCAAGCGACTCCTGCTCGAGGTCCAGTCGCGCATACACACTGCAACAGGCGGAAAACCCTTCAAACCGGACACATTCTCGCCCGACAGTCGCAACCGGGTCAGCTTCACGCAGGATTCGCGCCAGCATGGCGGGCGGAACATAGAATCGTGAACCAACAATTTCAGATATCGCGCGCAGAGCTTTTGCGGTCAGGTCCGGCTGAATGGCTTTCGCTTTCAGATAAGTTTGCGCGCTTTCTGGCTGGCCTTTGTCCGAAGCCAATCGCAGAAACTTGGCTTGTCCGGAACCCGCCAAGGACGAGCGGCCATCATAGCTATAGATATAATCAATTCCGCTCATTCCGGAGCCCTAAAAACCTGTCAAAGGATGTAAATACTCTGAGCAATGGTAGCTAGCTGAATGAAATCTTTGCAACCATCGCAACTCGGGATTTGGTCTTTTCTTTCAAATAACCCGAGCTCGATATATATACTTTTCTAATAAATGCGGATGTAAATTCAGGTTTTCTCAATGCTTAAATCCGAGCTCAGATCTTTCCATGCGGTTGCGACATTCCGAGGGTTCTCGGCTGCCGCGAGGGAGCTCAACATCACGCAACCTACGCTCTCGACACAGGTAAAAGACCTCGAAAGCCGCTATAATATTCAACTTTTCAACCGCGTTGGGCGTGAAGTACATCTGACCAACGCAGGCGAAGAATTGTTAGCCATTACATCGCGATTGCACCAGGCCGAGATTGACGCCGAAACGCTGCTGGAGTCGTTTCGGGGATTTCACGCCGGTCGCCTCAGTATTGCCGCGGTCGGTCCTTTTCATGCAACGGATATGATCGTTGCCTTCAAATCCAAATACCCGGCGATCGACATTGAGGTTTGGTTTGGCAATTCGCAAAGGTGTTTTGATCGGATTCTGTCCTACGACGCTGATGTCGCCATCCTGGCCGAAGTTCAATCTGACCCCCGAGTGACAACTCAGCTCTATAGCAAACACCAGGTAGTGGCGTTCGTAAATTCCGACCACCCTTTTTACCATAAGGAAAGTATCTCAATTGCCGACCTTCACCGACAACGAGTAGTCCGACGCGAGGTCGGTTCCACCACGCGGCTGGCCATCGAAACCGAAACGGAAAAACGAGGAGTCGTTCTGGATCCAATTCTGGAGTTGGGAAGCAGGGAAGCTATTTGGAAAGCTGTAGAACAGGGTATCGGAATCGGCTTCGTCGCCGATTTCGAATTCGTTTCTCACCCCAATCTGCGCGCAATTCCGCTTAGAGATGTAAAGGTTGAGACCCGCTATTATCTGGCACATTTGAAAGAGCGCGGAGACTCTCGACTTGTCCAATCCTTCTTTAAAACAGCATTAGAAGCCAAGTGACGCTGGCTGCTTCCAAACCATTTCGGCTGGCTCATTTGTTGCGAACACCACGCTGTTTTCTGGCTTCAGCCTAGACTGGCATTTTCTCTTTCTGACCATCAGTCTAAGATGTGTCAAAGCTCTCAGGACCCAGGGTTCCGTTCGTGAAAAATGACTTAGTACCACCACCTGCCCCTCGCGAGGAGCTAAGAGCCGCGCGCAATCAGGGTGCAAAATTTTTGGCGCTTGCTTTCCTGTTCAGTGTGTTTGTCAACCTTTTGATGCTCACCGGCCCTCTTTTTATGTTGCAGGTCTACGACCGGGTGCTTGGTTCACGCGCGGTAGAAACCTTGGCAGCGCTTTTTTTGTTGGTCGCTCTGCTATATGCCCTGATGGCCATGTTAGACTATGCCCGCGGTCGGATTGTTGCGCGGTTTGGTGCACGGTTCCAATCCCAGTTGGATGAACGGGTGTTTGACGCCACTATGCGCAGATCTTTGCATCCACAAATCCGTGCAGCTCCGGCAACGGCCCTGCGGGATCTGGAATCCATTCAAAACCTATGCTCATCACCGGTATTGCTTGCTGTGATGGATATCCCGTGGACACCCGTTTTTCTGGCGGCCATTTTCCTTTTTCATCCGCTGCTAGGGTGGTTAGCCATCGCAGGAGGTGCGGTTTTGGTCGTCATCGCTCTGATGAACCAACAACTGACGCATCGCAAAACCGCTGCCGCACAATCTGCTTCGGCCAAGGCCAACTCATTTTCGGAACATGCCCGCCAAGCCGCTGAGATTGTGCGCGCTCAGGGTATGCAAACCGACATCACCAACCGCTGGCAACGACAGCGGACGGACGCTTTGCGGCAAACGATTTCCGCCAGTGATTGGACAGGCAGCTTTTCATCTCTGACAAAGTCCCTCCGTCTGTTTTTGCAATCTGCCATGTTGGCCCTTGGCGCGTTGCTGGTGTTGCGCAACGAAGTGACGCCAGGTGCTATGATCGCCGCGTCGATCCTACTGGGCCGAGCTTTGGCCCCGGTTGAACAGGCTATAGGACAGTGGTCGATGGTTCAGCGCGCCAGAACTGCATGGGGCTCATTGAATGAGTTCCTGCAATCTACGCCGCCCGACGCTCTGCGCACAAAACTGCCCACACCCGAGGCCAATTTAACGGCCAAGACGGTCACGCTCATTCCGCCTGGCGCGGAAAGTCCGACATTGCGCAATGTGTCCTTGTCTTTGGAGCCGGGAAAAGCGCTCGGCGTGATCGGGAAAAGCGGGTCAGGAAAGTCAACACTGGCAAAGGCGCTTTTGGGCCTTTGGCGTCCCGTAAATGGAGAGGTCCGCTTGGGCGGGGCAACCTTGGATCAATACGATTCCGGCGAGTTGGGACAGCACATTGGATACCTGCCGCAGGATGTGACGCTGTTCAACGGAACCGTCTCGGAAAACATCGCGCGCATGTCCGAGAACCCGGATGCTCAGGCCGTGGTAGACGCCGCCAAAAAGGCAAATGCTCATGATCTGATTTTAACGTTGCCCAAAGGCTATGACACGTTTCTTGATGGCAATGACAGCCAGCTATCAGGCGGCCAGAAGCAGCGTATAGCTCTAGCACGCGCGCTCTATGGAAATCCGGTTCTGCTTATATTGGATGAGCCGAACTCGGCCTTGGATGCCGATGGAACCGAGGCACTGAACGCGGCAATTCGCGGTCTCAAATCCGAAGGAAAATCCGCCATCATAATGACCCACCGCCCGCAGGCAATTTCAGAATGCGACGACCTGGTCGTTATTGAAAAAGGGCAGGTCGTGAAGTCCGGAAATCGGGACGAGGTTTTAGGAGCTATGGTACAAAATGCCAACGTGATCAAACGCGACCTTAGCAAAACGACTGTCAAGGTAACCCGAGAAAAGGCGAACGACTGATGCCGGACCAGGACGCTAATAATATACGGCCTGTCTGGCGCATAACTTTCCCTGCTATCGTCGGGTTTGTTGCCTTGGCGATCCTAGTTGGAGGGTTGGGTATATGGTCGGTTCGTACACGGCTTGCCGGTGCCATCGTGTCCCAGGGTACCATCGAAGTAGAAAGCAATCGTCAGGTCGTTGAACATCCTGACGGCGGCGTCGTCGGAGAGCTTTTTGCCCGCGACGGAGATGCGGTGGATAGCGGCGACTTGCTGGTGCGGCTTGATGATACTTTCCTCACCTCTGAAAAAACCATTGTCGAAGCGCAGCTGTTCGAGCTTCTGGCGCGCAGAGCCCGTTTGGAAGCCGAACGCGACGGTGTTTCTATCGACAACCTTGCGGCGCAGTTGCAAGAGCTTCAAATGCAAGAAGGTTTGGCCGATGACCTTGTCTACGGACAACAGCGTCTGTTCGAAGCGCGCCTAGAAACGTTGACTCAACAGACCGGACAATTGCGCAACCAGCTTGTTCAGATTGAAAGTGAGATCAAAGGCAACGATTCTCAACTGGCTTCCCTGCGCCGTCAGATGGAGCTGATTAACGAAGAACTGGAAGACCAGCAAAGCCTGTTTAAACGTGGTTTAACCCCTGCAAGCCGCGTTCTAGCCCTGCAGCGTGAACAGGCTAGCCTGACCGGGGAAATCGGACGTCTTGAGGCATCCATCGCGCGACTTCGGGGGCAGATCGCTTCGACGGAAATCGAAATCGTCGAGTTGACCGCGACACGGCGAGAGGAAGCCATCGCAACCCTGAGGGACATTCAGGCCCAGATCGCAGAACTTGCGGAAAGGAGATTGTCGTTGACCGTTCGCTTGTCGCGACTGGATATTCGGTCTCCGGTCACCGGCACCGTTTATGGGAGCGAGGTATTTGCATTGCAATCGGTGATCCAGGCAGGTGAGCCTATGATGTATATTGTGCCACAAGACACACCGTTACTGGTTGCAGCAAGAGTGGATGCAATCCATGTGGATCAGCTGCATGTCGGGCAACCCGTTCTGCTGCGCTTCACAGCCTTTAACCAACGTGAAACGCCGGAAATTGCGGGCAAGGTGATCAATGTGTCGGCAGACACCTTCACTGACGAGGCAACAGGTCAAACCTTTTACCGCGCTGAAGTAACACCCGATGACGGCCAGGTCGAACGTCTGAATGGCCAGGAACTGCTACCGGGTATGCCTGTTGAGACTATGATCAAGACGGACGAAAGAACGCCCCTTTCCTTCCTCGTCAAACCGCTATCAGACTATTTCAATCGAGCATTCCGAGAATGACCTGGGAACGGGCTTAAACTGACTCGAGGTTACCTAGCAGAATTGAAGTCATGTCAGCAGCCAGAACATTGTCGACCACAACGATATCTGTGCCCGTCTCGTAACTGACATTGGTTCTGGTGACAGCTGAAAGGTCGGCATCGGCGTCGATAAAAACCCATTCCGCCTGGTGTGAAGAAGATTGCCCAACTGCCACTTGCAAGACCGCAAGCGCATCCAACGCGTTCACTGCACCGTCCCTGTTGATATCTGCCGCAATCAGATTTTCCGCGGTAGCCGGCCCCCATGTTGGGTCAAGCCCAACCGCAATACGAAGAACCTGAAGAGCATCAAGGGCTGTAATGTCTCCTGACGCCGTTGAATACCCTTTCACGATATCCAACTCACCCGTGAAGGTTCCTGATGGCAGGCCCAAGTCGAACACCCCATCGTCGTCAGCCCGCACGCTCACTGTCCCGCCTCCATCTATCGAAAAGCGGATCTCAGCGTCGCTTAACCCCGCATTTGTAGACGTAGAATCAATCGTAATGTCGCCCTGAATGCCGTCCGAGCTGCCGGGATCAAGCCCACCGAAGTCGCCAAAATCGACGGGAATGTGGTCCGGCCCTCTAAATCCCGCCCCGAACACCTGTACAAGCGACAACGGGCTACCCGTGTTCGAATTTACCTCGATCGTTTCATTCAGGTACTCGATTACCGCACCTGTTGCCGTGGACGTGAAGGTCAATTGTTCGGGCGTTCTGAGTAGAGGGTAATCAAACACGTCCAACCGATCGACTCCGACCTGAAAATCGGTGATCGTGATTGGGTCACTTCCGTATTGGGCAACGAAAATGTCTGCACCAGCCCCGCCCGTCATTGTTGTCGCTCCGGTGCCCGCAATCAGGATCACTTAGGCACGGACGGTGACGAAACCCTCACGGCAACCGAAGTCGACAACGTTTTGCGTGGTCAGGGAGGCAACGATACGATCGACTTGACCAGTACGGGACGAGACCTTGTAGTGTTTGAAGCCGACCCAGCGGAAAACGGGGTGGACACGATTACAGGTTTCACTTTGGGTCCGGTTGCCGACGTCACCGACGCATTGATGTTCAGCGGTCTCAGCGTAAGTTCTTTGCGCGGCAATGGAACCGGAGTTGAGACCCTCGGCGCAGGAGACGCTTTAGGCGCGAATACCGGCGTTGTGGGCTTCACGACTGTATTGTCAGATCTGACATCTGGCACCATCGAAACGGCAGTTGAAAGCCTGACTGGCGTACAGAATGGGGACGAGATCTTCGTACTCGCCACCGACGGCACGGACAGCGTACTGGTCAAGGTTGATTATTCGGCTCCGGGATCGGCAACGGTCGATACTGTCGCTCAGTTCACGGGATTGAATGATCTAAGCGGACTGAGCGCGGACAACATCCTACATACCGACCCAACCGGCGCGTCGGTTTAAATTCCTGCCACGCTGCCGGCAATTATTGCTGGCAGCGACTCCAGAACGGAAGTCCGCACATGTCAAAAACTAACTTGGCACCAGTGACCTACTGTCGCCACAAAGACAAAGGTTGGTCTCGGTTCGAGAGCTACCACTTCGCAGAAAACCTTAGGCACTGCCCTATTGTTCTTCAGGAAATTTTTCAGGCAGCGTCAGCATATCCAATTGTTTTCAGACAAATTGGTCAACACATCATGCCGGTGGCTCTGCTTTCAGTGAGCGAAACACAGACTTCACCTTTTATTGCGCCGGATGGTCGCTGGCTTGCAAGCTATGTGCCAGCTGCATTGCGCTGCCCCCCTTTTGAGGTGGAAGTAACAGACCCGAAAACCGAAGACTACAGACTAATGGTCAACGAGCGTTCCGAGTTGATTGGACAAAAATCCGACGGGGAACCTTTTTTCGATGACAACGGTGAACTGTCGCAAGAATTACGCCGCGTTCTAGTCTTTCTAAAAGCCTGCGCGATCGAGACCAACAAAACACGCAAGCTATGCCAGATGATCTCTGATCTCGGTTTTCTTAAGCCCATAGAAACTTTCGAAAACGTTTCACTACCTAAGGGTTGCTTTGGTGCATCGCTTCCAAAAGTACGAGAAATGCCATCAGAGACCTTGGCGTTTTTATACGAAAGCGGTGCTCTGCTTTTGATCCATGCACATAAGGTTTCTATGGCTCACTGCACCTGGATTTCGCGCGCTCAAGAAAAATTGACTTATGATCGCTTCGCAAAACCATTCACAGAAAATTCAGAAGTCTCTGATTTCATTCAAGCATTAGCGTGCGCCCAGTCGGATGAAATGATAGAAACCGGTGAAATGTGAACTGTAATGTCAAATCTCAGATTCACCCCCATCACAAAACTGCTCTTTGTTCTTTGTTGCTTATCAGGATGTGCTTCCGCACCTGACCTGGCGTTTGTTGAAAAGTCTTTTGAGCGCGGATCGGTCGGCGTTGGCGCAACCGCGCCTTCACTTGAATTGGCAAAAAGTGAGTTCGGTCAACTCGTGCGTTCGGCCGTTCAAAATAGTCCCTCCAACACACGTAGCGCAAGCAGATATGACCTTGCAATTGCAGATCGCGATTCCGCCCGGGGCGCATTTCTGCCACGCGTTTCAATGGGGATTAACGCCAGATCCGAACGCGTGGACAGCGATATTGCAGGTGTAACGCCCTTCGTTCGGATATCGCAACTAGTATATGACGGCGGCGCTGCGTCCGGAGAATTGACTGCCGCGAAAGCCCGAGTTCTTGAAAGTCGCGGCGATCAACTGCAAACTGCCGCTGCCATCGCCCTAACTGCAATTGAGGCATATGTCTCAGTTACTAATCAAAGAGCGATTCAAAGAATTTCCCTTGAAAACGTGGGCGTCCATGAGGAAATAACGCGCCAAATTACAGAGCGTTTTGAACAGGGTGCCGGTTCAAATGCCGATGTATTGACCGCGCAGTCCCGCATGGCAGACGCGCGAACACGGTTCGCAGATGCCAGAGCCCGCACAGATCGAGCTGAAGCTCAGTTTCATGAAGTGTTTGGCCACGAACCTGGCACCTTATCACCAGCGATAGAAGCTCCAAGCGTGCCAAGAACAGATGCACAGATCATTGCCGAAAGCCCTCAGGTTCGCCGCGCTGATGCTTCTTTGCTGGCGGCTAAATCACAACAGTCAGCGGCGATTGCAAGACGTCAACCCGACATAGAAATTGCGGCCTTCACGGATCGCGATGACGACAATGATGCGAATTTCGGCGTTGATCTATCGTTCAACTACGAACTTGACAGCACAGGCCAACGAAAAGCGGCGATTGCCTCAGCAGAAGCTCAGGTCAAAGAGGCAGAATTTGCAAAAGAAGATCTGGTTCGTCAACTTCGCCGTGAGTTAGAATTCGTGCGCTCTGACCAAATGGCGGGAGCGGAAAGACTACAGGCAGCTCGGATTGCAGCCACCGTTAATGCTGACAGCGTTAAAGCTGCTCGCGCTCAGTTCACCATAGGACGGCGCAGCCTGATCGAAATCCTCGACGCACAACGCGACTTTGTCAACGCGCAGGAACGGCTAATCCTCGCCGAACAGAGTTTCTTTCTGACAAACTATGCGGTGCTCAGTTTGACAGGGGACATCCTTGATCTGTTGGGAATCCAGACGTTTGAACATGGAGCAAATCAATGATCGACCTGCGTTCCCTAACCAAAAGGACAGATTTACCTGATCTCGAAACGTGTTTGATTCACGTGGCTTCATCTTTGGAAAGATCGATTTCAGTAGCCAGTTTGCACGCTGCAAGGTCCGGGGTATCGGGGAACTTAACCATTCCCCACGCGATTCAAGTTGCGCAAAATACTGGACTCCAAGCTGGTTATGGCGCTTGGACGCTCTCGAGTTTCGACAATACGTTGGCTCCTGCCCTGTTATTTTTAAAAGACGATCGCGTCGTGGTTTTTCATGGGCGCTCGACCAGTGGCAGGGTCTTAATTTATGATCCAAGTCTGGGTGATGAGATTGGTGAAGTCTTCGAAAACAATCTCCAAGATGTTTATACCGGTTATGCGATCGTATTTCGCCGGTCTCAATCCGAAGATACAAAAAACAGCGGGAACCCCACTGCGGGCCACTGGTTCTGGTCCGCGATGGCAGCAAACCGTTGGTCCTATTTTCAGGTTGTCCTGGCGACCTCGATTGCCAACCTGCTAGGTTTGTCAACCTCTGTTTTCATCATGGTCGTCTATGACCGTGTTTTACCTAACGAAGCCAAGGAGTCACTAATTGCGCTGACAATAGGCGTTGGGTTGGCTTTGCTGTTCGACTTCGCCCTCAAGTTGTTGCGGGCAGGGTTCATTGATCAGGCTGGGCAGAAAGCCGACTTGATCATCGGGCGTCGGATTTTCAATCAATTGGTTGATCTGCGCATGACTTCTCGTACCGGTTCAACCGGCGCTATGGCGAGCACAGTTGGGGAATTCGAAACTCTGCGAGAGTTCTTTACTTCGGCAACCCTCGTCGCCTTAGTGGATTTGCCGTTCATTGGCTTGTTCATATTTGTAATTTACTTGGTCGGGGGCCCTTTAGCACTTGTGCCCGCTTTGGCAGTGCCGGTTGTTCTGATGACGGGTCTGATTGCACAACCAATTCTGTCACGGCTGGCCGAGCAGAATTTTTCAGACGGGCAATCCAAGCAATCCGTACTGGTCGAAACTGTGTCAGGGTTGGAAACCATCAAAACAACGGCGGCGGCACAACAAATGCTTGCCCGTTGGGAAGATGCATTGGAACGGCAGTCTTCCCACGGCGTGAGAAGTCGTGCAGTTACGCAATTTGCACTAAATTTGACGGGTTTCACGCAACAGGCGGCCCAAGTGTTGATCGTGTTCTACGGAGTTTTTCTAATTGCCGATGGTCATGGAAGTATGGGTGCGCTTATAGCTTCGGTTATGTTGACAGGACGGGCATTGGCGCCGCTTGGGCAACTGGCCCAGACACTTACACGGATCAATCAGGCCCGAAGTGCCTTTAAGAACCTTAACGCACTGATGAACGCCACGAATGAACGACCTCAAGGTCAAAAGTGGATACGTCGACCTGAATGCCAAGGCCAAATAACATTCAGAAACGTGGAGTTCACTTATCCAGAGCAGGCGGATGCTACTTTGTCTGGCCTTTCCTTTGATATCAAACCCGGAGAAAAGTCGCAATTCTCGGCCCAATCGGCTCGGGGAAAAGCACAGTCACACGGCTGTTGCTTGGGCTGTACCAACCCCAGTCCGGGTCTGTGATGCTTGACGGAGTGGACATTCGCCAGTTGGACCCCGGGGATCTGCGTCGAAACATCGGGACTGTTCTACAGGATATCTGGCTCTTCCCAGGGTCGATACGGGACAATATTGCAAGTGGCAGCACCAGGCCTCGCGACCGGGACATTATCGAGGCCGGTAAAACTGCAGGTGTAGAAGATTTTATCGCCGACCGATCCGGGGGGTATGACTTAATGCTGTCAGAACGTGGCGAGGGTCTATCAGGTGGGCAGCGGCAGTCCATTGCCCTAGCCAGGGCTCTAGTAACTCGACCTCCAATATTGTTGTTGGATGAGCCGACCAGTGCGATGGACGTCAAAACTGAAGCGAAAGTAATAGACCGCCTCAAAAAAGCGACGACAGACACTACGATGGTCATCGTTACCCATAGAACCAGCCTGCTGTCATTAGTGGACCGTGTCATTGTTATCGAAAATGGACAGGTCAGCGCCGATGGTCCCAAGAGTATCCTAACTAACCACACCCCTACTCAGCGGAGGCATCTGAATGTCGCAGCATCATGATTTTGCGTCATTGGCACGGGAAATGCGCGGACGGTCACCTCTTAAGGGCTCGATCCTGTTATTGGTCATATTGGCGTGTCTTATCAGCGCGGGTTTGTGGGCCTATCTTACGGAACTGGACGACGTAACACGTGTAGACGGCAGGGTGGTTCCATTGGCGGACGTCCAGCTGATCGAAGCAACAGAAACTGGTGTGCTGCAGCATCTGCACGTGAACGAAGGTCAATTCGTGGATAAAGGCGCGTTGCTGATGGAGTTCGACACGACGCAAATCGATAGTCAATTCAGTCAGGAACAACAGCGCGCTTTCGGATTAATGGCGCGGGCGGAACGGCTGATGGCCGAAATTGAAGACCGTGAGCTCTTTTTTTCCAAGGAACTGATGGAAGGGGCGCCGGACGTGGTTCGATCGGAAACTGCTTTGTACCAAGGTCGTCAGTCAGAGCTCATCGCTGAAATCGCGATCCTCGAGCGTCAACGGGAGCAGAAACAAAGGGAGTATGAAGAAGGGCTGGTAGACAAGATAACAGCCGACGAAACTCTTAAGATCCTAGCTGAAGAGCGCGCCATCATGACGCCGCTTGTAGAAAAACGGATGGAACCCGCCACGACGCTGTTGACTCTGCGCCGTAATGAAGCCGAGTGGCATGGGCGCAGAACACGTGCGCAAGCTGTGACCAACAGGCTGCAGACTGGCCTCGCAGAGATTGACGACCGAATTCGTGCGACGCGCAGTCGGTTTCACACTGCAGCTTTGACTGACCTTGCTATTACAACGGCGGAATTGGCAGCGCTAAAACCCGTTTTGCCGGCTTTGCAGGATCGCGCAAGTCGTGCGCAAGTTAGATCTCCGGTTCGAGGCGTGGTCAACCGGATTCACAGAACCACGATTGGTGGGTTGGCCCGCAGCGGAGAGGAATTGATCGAGTTAGTGCCACTCGGGGACAATTTGCTTGTCGAAGCTTACGTGCGTCCAGACGATATCGCGTTTTTGCACGCCGGACAGCCGGTAAAGGTCAAAATCACCGCTTATGACTTCGCGCGATACGGTGCGCTGAATGGGGAAATAGTCCGGATCGGTGCAAACACCATAACGCGATCAGAGCGAAATGACGAAGAAGTTTTTGTCGTTGAGATTCAAACCCAACAGTCTTTTCTGGATGCCAACGGAGTGGCAGTTGAGATCATTCCCGGCATGATCGCTGAAGTCGATATTCTAGCGGGACGAAAAACTGTGATGGAATACCTGATAAGACCCGTCGTCAAAGTCAAGGAGCAAGCTCTGCGGGAATAGAAAGAGGTTCTTAAGGCGGGCCAACCGAACAAATAACCTGAAATCACTTGGCGGCCATGGACTGAAAAACTCATAATGCCGCTCGCTTATTGCCAAACGACATCTCCCAGAAAAATGTAGCCTGCACCATAAATCGTTTTGATTAATCTGGGGTTTTTGGGGTCTTCACCCAATTTGGTACGCAGTCGGGATATTCTGACATCCATCGCCCGATCAAAACTATCCCCTGCGGCACCGCCCAAAGTCTCTTGCATATGTGCGCGACTGATCAACCTTTTTGGGCTTTCCAGAAACAGCCGCAAAACTTCCCCTTCGGCGTGGCTGAATGGGGTCTCGGTCCCTGCGCCATCATCCAGAATGTAGCGATCGAAATAGGCAGTCCAACCGTTAAAATGTGCCACATCAGAATGAGTTGGTCGCACCCGCGGCGCTCGCAACCGGGCCCGTATACGCGCGACAACTTCGGCAGGATCAAAGGGCTTGGTGATATAATCATCAGCACCCAATTCCAAACCGGTAACCCGGTCCTGTACCTGCGCTCGGCCCGAGATGATTATGACCGCTGCGCCTTGCTCTAGCGCCAAGCGATGCACCAGCGCCAGACCATCTGTGTCAGGCAATGAAAGATCCACTAGGCACACGTCTGGAGTAACACGTTTCAACGAGGCTTCAAACTCGCGCGCACGAGAGAAACTCTGGGTCCGGAAGCCTGCCTCCTCCAAAGCATCGGTCAATATCCGTCGAATTTCAGGTTCGTCATCAACAATCGTGACCAGTGGTTGGGTCATCAGGCGGCCTCGGTTCTGATCAGGGCGCAAAGTTGAGCGCGGGTGAATGGCTTGCGTAAAACTGGTGCTCGTACAAGCGCTTGTTTGTGCAATGGATCGGAATAAGGCAGCGAAGTCATTAGAATGCAGGGCACCGATGCGTTTATGTCGTCCAAAAGATTCAACCCGGTCTCCTCTCCCTCCAGGCGGATATCCGACAGCACCAAGACTATGTCCTGTAAATTTTGAACCAAAGCCAAAGCCTCGGATTTCGAAGTTGCCTCGATCACGGAAAATCCCAGTTCGACCAGCATGTCGCGGAATTGGCTTCTGAGCGCGTCGCTGTCTTCGACCAACAGAACAAGCCCCTCTTGCACGGGCGGAGCCGGTCTGTACGGCAAACGCAGCACCACAGAGGCGCCAGACGGTGTGTTGCGCAGATCCAAATCGCCGCCAGCCAGTTTGACCGTGTCATAAACCATTGGCAAACCCAGCCCAGACCCCTTATTCCCCTTGGTGGTAAAAAACGGGTTGAGTGCTTTGTCCAATGCTTCAGGCGAAAAGCCGGGGCCAGTATCGGAAACCGCGATTTCCGCCCAGATGCTACCCACCTTATGAGCGCTGATGGTAATCTGACCTGTTTCACCACAGGCATCGCGCGCATTTAACACAAGGTTCAGCAGGGCATCCTGCACCATGCCTGAATCCAGCATCAAGGCGACGTCTGGCAGTGTATTGACCACCGATAGCCCAACACCGCGCGGCAACGACGGCGAGGCCAGAATGCGCAGGTCTTCAAGTAACCCACGCATATCGGTTGCCTTGGGTTGAGGAGTACGATTGCCCGTCATATCCGCTATTCTGTTCAGCAATTGGCCCCCGCGGCGGGCGGTCTGTTGCGTGGCGGTGACCAACTCACGGGCATATTCCGGCAAGTCCATCTTTTGCAGTCGGGATTGCATTCCAAGAATGATCGTCAAGAGGTTCGAGAAATCATGGGCAAGGCCGCTGGTCATCTGGGCCGCCATGGCCCGACGGCGCGTTTGCTGCAAGGCGACCCGGGCTTGTGTTTCTTCGGTGATATCGACTGACATGACATAAACCCCGCCTTCTTTGTCTGGCGTGAAAGAAACACGAATACGTCGCGAACCCTGGTTTTCAGTGAACTCGAAAACGGATGTTTCCCCGTCATACGCTTTCTGAAGGTGCGGCTCGACTTTGTCATAGGCCGCAGCACCCAATGCCTCAGAAATATGCATCCCGATTATATCGGACGGACGGCCTGGCATCACTGAATTCAGACGTCGATTGGAATAGTCATATCTTCCTTCAATATCCAAATGCGCTATATGAGCGGGCATCATTTCAGTCGTCATGCGCGTGCGGGCTTCGGTTTCGGTCAACTGCCGCTTGGCTTCTTCCAATGCCGAATTTGTAGAAGCGAGCTTTCGGTTCGCTGCCGAAAGTTCCTCGGCCCTGTCCAAAAGTTGCCCGGACAGTTCTACCGAACGGGCGCGCAGCAGGGCCTCAGCCTGTTTGGTGTTTGTGATATCTGTATAAACTGCAACCCACCCCCCCTTCGGCAATGGCGCGCCCTCGACCGAGATAACCTGACCGTTGGCTCGAACGCGTTCAAGGTAGTGGGGTTCAAAAGTCAAAGCCTGTCGGATTCGGCGTTCGACGATCTGGTCAGCATCCGCATCATCGCCATACTCACCATGTGTCGCCAGATAGTGGATGGTATCCCGAAACAGCGCACCGGGTTTTACGAGGTCATCGGGCAGGTCAAACATCACCTGAAACGGTCGATTGCTTACAACCAGTCGCAGCTGATTGTCATAGATCGACAACGCCTGACCAATCAGATTCAACCCGGCCGACGTCATCGCTTTGATCTGTTCTTCGGTGATGTCCAATTCCACCCTCCCCGAGTTATATCCGTAACATCGGAAATCTCGCAGGTGTAGAGGCGTTAGCGCCCAAGGCCACGCAGAATTCGATCAATGCCTAGAGCGAGACTTTGGGCCGTCGGATGTAATCGCACATAATGACAACGTGTGGTCCATATTGCGCATTCGGTGCCGCAACATTTGGCGCGTAAGCCGGGCCAGTTCGGGTGCGTAGTCGGGGTTTGACGCCACGTTTTCAAACTCTCCACGGCCCGTGTGGTCAAAAAGCATGGGAGGCAGGTCCGCAGCGAACTCGACCAGAGTAAAGCGGTCATCCCGCAATATTCCAAGGGATGAATCGCTGGGATCAGTCCCTAGCTGTTCCTGCCAGATCGTGGGGTTCAATGGTTCGGAAAAGTCCAGCTCACTAAAGGAATAGCTGCGCCAGTCCTCGGGCAGGTTCCCACGCAGCAAAGGCAGCAGAGACCGCCCATCCATCGAATTTGGAATGGATTGCCCAATCCAGTCGAGAATGGTCGGGGTAACATCGATGGATTCGGTCGGAGCAAAAATGACGGAACCCGCTTGGTCTCGATTGCCAGGCAACCGGATCAAAAGGGGCGTGTGATAGGCCGCATCATAGACGGTCATTTTACCCCAGCTGTTTCGATCTCCGAGCATCTCTCCGTGATCAGCAGTGATAATGATCAAAGTGTCTTCATACTGGCCACTGTCCTTCAGGAACTGGACGACCCGTCCGATATGGTGGTCGACTTCCGTCGCCAACCCCAGATAAACAGATCGCAGAATTTGGATGTTCTCAGGCGTCGGATCAACGTTCTTAAAACCCAGGACGAAGTCAGCAGCAGTCTGTTTTTGCATAGTAGGTGCAAAGAATGGATGAACTTCGGCCTCGCTGTTCGCGCCCCCAAGCCCGGCAGGCAGAGGGAGCGACGTTGGGTCATACATGTTGTTGTAGGGGGCAGGTGCCACAAGGGGTGGATGCGGGCGGATATAGGTGAGATGCGCAAACCAATTCTGCCCAACAAGCGGCGCCATACTATTAAGGAATACATCCGTCAAAAACGCGGTGTCACTGTCTTTGGCCGCGTACAACGCTGGATCATTCAGCTTGGCCGGACCACCGGATTCAGAGACCGGTGAATGGACATCCCAATAGCTGTCAAAGGAATAGCCTTGTTTCATCAAGTACGACCGCCATGGATAAGACTCTTCTAGTCGCATCTCGACCACTTCCTCGAACCCGGCCATGGGTCGTTCATAAGACCGAAGAACAGGGTCGTTTGGGTCGTGTATCCTAGGGTCGGCCGTCGTGTCGGTATAGCCAAACAACAAAGGCGAATAGCCAGCCTTTCGCATTTCACTTGCTATGGTCGGGGTGTCGTGGCGCAAAGGTGTCCCGTTTCGCACGGACCGATGGTTCATCGCGTATTGCCCGGTCAGGATAGAGGCGCGCGACGGGCCACAAGGGTTGGTCACTGAAAAATGCCTGTCAAACGTCACCGCCTCTTGCATGAAGGCGCGCATGTTGGGCAGGTCGACATGTCCCGCCAGTGCGCCGTTCAGACAATCGGCCCTAAGCTGGTCAATAATGATAAAAAGGACATTCCCGGCGCGTTGCATCCCGATTCCTCTGATCCTGCTGGCTTGGCTTTTGATGCGGACATTGTCCGGGTTCTACCCAAGCAGCAACAGATTCGTCACACTTGGCCTTAGTTAAGATCAGACTTGAAACGTGTTTGTCGGCTTGATCGATCAATCCTGCGTCTGAAACTGTCACACATGCGCTATTGAGAGGAGAGAATAACCCGAATCTTTCGAAAAATACGTTGCAGCGCACGCGTGTTTTAAATCACATACGCTCATGACCCGACCAACCGTAAATTTGAACCATGATGCTGAAGGCATCAGCATTCTAGTGTCGGGTGAACTTCTAACCCAAACCCTAAGCAGTATAGAAGCCGCATTCACATCCTTCACGCCTACGGGGAACAAGGTCGTTGTGGACCTGTCAGACGTTCAGGCAATGGATACAAGCGGCGCATGGCTGGTCGCCGATCTGACGCGCCGGGTACAAAAGGCAGGGGGTGAGATTGATCTTCATGGTGCGTCACCTGCCTATTCCGACCTGATTGCGACTGTATCCAAAAGCATCCCCGATGACCCAGTAACTGAAATTCACCATCGCAGCTTTGGAGACTGGGTGGAAAGCGTCGGCAAACGGACGGCGGGCGGGTGGAAAGACACCCTGTCGATGCTGGACTTTCTTGGCCTGACGCTGCACCGACTAGGTCGGACCCTTCTGAACCCACGCAGGCTACGGCGGGCGGCTCTGGTCTCGCAGATGGAAGAGGTCGGTTTCAAAGCCATTCCGATCGTTGCCTTGATGGGTTTTCTGATTGGCGTCGTTTTGGCATTCCAAGGTGCAACCCAGTTGAAACAGTTCGGCGCCGAGATTTTCGTAGTCGAACTGATCTCGATCTCGGTTTTGCGGGAATTGGGCATCCTTTTGACGGCTATTATTGTGGCAGGTAGGTCCGGTTCGGCTTTCACGGCGTCCATAGGCTCGATGAAAGTGCAGGAAGAGATTGATGCCATGCGCACCTTGGGCCTGGACCCGATTGAGGTTCTGGTCATCCCGCGGGTGGTCGCCTTGCTGATTATGTTGCCGATCCTTGGCTTCATTTCCGATGTCTCCGCCCTGATCGGCGGTGGACTTATGAGCTGGATCGACCTCGACGTCAGCCCCGGAATGTTCGCGACGCGGTTGAAGGAAAACACAGGCATCTGGCAATTTGCGATCGGCATGATCAAAGCGCCGTTCTTTGCGCTGGTCATCGGTGTTATCGCCTGTTGGCAAGCGTTGCAGGTCAAGGGGTCTGCTCAAAGCGTCGGGCAGAGGACAACCTCGTCTGTGGTTCAATCCATTTTTATGGTTATTGCACTGGACGCTTTGTTCTCGATCTTCTTCTCGGTTATGGGAGTCTGACATGGACGGAACCGTGCCGCAGAAAACAACCCAGGCCGACACCCAGCGCGAGGCCGTCATTAGGGTACGTAACCTGACCAACCAGTTTGGGCCGCAGGTGGTTCACCAGCACCTTGATCTGGACGTCTGGCGCGGTGAGGTACTGGGCATCGTCGGCGGGTCAGGTACTGGTAAGTCCGTTCTGCTAAGGACAATTGTCGGGCTGAACAAACCTGCTGCTGGCAGTATCGAAGTTCTGGGCGTCGACGTGTTGAACGGTCCCGAACAGGAGCGTCGAAGGATTGAACAGCGTTGGGGTGTTGCATTCCAGGATGGGGCGCTGTTTTCGTCACTAACCGTTTTGCAGAATGTCATCGCTCCTCTGCGGGAACATACTGGTATGAGTGAAAGCCTAATGTGCGCACTTGGCAGTTTGAAAATCAGCCTAGTCGGTTTGCCGCAGCTCAGTTGCGGCAAATTTCCTTCGGAACTTTCAGGCGGGATGCGCAAGCGGGCTGCGCTGGCCCGTGCGTTGGCAATGGATCCCGAAATCGTTTTCTTGGATGAGCCCACGGCCGGGTTGGACCCGATCGGAGCCGCCGCTTATGACGATCTGATCGGAGAACTGCAAAATGCGCTGGGATTAACTGTTTTCATGGTCACGCACGATCTGGACAGCCTGTATGCCATTTGTGACCGTATTGCCGTTCTCGCGGAAAAACGCGTTTTGGTTGAAGGGCCGATTGAAGAAATGACCAAAGTCGATCATCCTTGGGTGCAAGAATATTTCACCGGCCCTCGGGCGCGCGCAGCGCAAGAGAAAGGGCAAAGCAGGTAGAACCATGGAAACCCGAGCGAATTATATCTTGATCGGCGCCTTCACCCTTGCGGGCATACTTGGTGCTTTCGGGTTCTTTCTGTGGCTCGCCAAATTCGAAATCTCGCGGCAATACGCTTACTATGATGTGTTGTTCGACAATGTCTCGGGCCTATCCGCTGCTGGTGGAGTCAGCTACAATGGCCTGCCGGTAGGTCAGGTGATTTCTCTGAATCTCGATGAAAATGACCCTTCAAAAGTACGCGTTCGTCTGGAAGTTGACGCAGAAATCCCGGTTACGACAGAGACAATCGCTCAGTTACAATCGCTTGGTGTAACAGGTGTCAGCTATGTCGAGCTGACCGGTGGTTCGCCCACAGCCGAGCGTCTACCGCAAGATAGCCTCATCAAAAGTAAACGCAGCGCGATACAATCCTTATTCGAAGGCGCTCCGCTGCTGATGGAAAAGGCAATAACGTTGCTAGAAGACATCAATGAGGTCGTCGACGACAAGAACCGGCAGGCAGTTTCGGATATTCTGGAAAACGTCGCCTCGGCCACTGGTCGCCTAGATAAGACACTGTCAGACTTTGAAGGCCTGTCGTCTGATCTGGGTGGAGCAGCGCGTGAGATTTCTGCTTTCTCAAAACGGCTTGATAATCTGGCCGACACGGCGGAAACAACGCTGGAAACTGGTACGGACACTTTAAAAAGCGTTAAAACAGCGTCCGAATCCGCCGCTGCTGCCTTGGACAGTGCAAAGGTTACTTTTGAAACAGCGGATCAGGTCATCCAACAGGATCTCAAACCATTCATTGAGCAAGCCTCGTCTTTGGCTGAGAACTTGTCGGGCCTGTCGGATGAAGGCAGCGTCGCGCTGGCAACCGTTTCCGAGACTTTCCTGAATGCAAACAAAACCCTTGGTACGATCACAGGTGCGATGGAAGCGGCCAAGGGAACCCTCACCTCGGCCGAGCGTGCCTTTGACTCGGCGAACCGAGTGATTAACGAAGACGTGGGAGAGGTGGTTGCAGACATTCGTAACGCAGCCAATCAGGTGGCGAACACGGTCACACGGGTAACCGACCGGCTGGACGAGATATCAGCTGATGTTCTCAGTGCTTCAAAGTCCGCTTCTGAATTGCTAGGCACGATTGACGGCATCGTTCAGGAGAACCGCCGTCAACTTTCTGATTTCATGCGAGTTGGCTTGCCCCAATTCACTCGCTTTATCGAAGAATCCCAACGGCTTGTCGTTAGCCTCGATCGGTTGGTCGACAAGGTCGAACGCGATCCTGCACGCTTTTTGCTGGGAACCCAAGCATCGGAGTTTCGCCAATGATCAGGATATTCCTTGCTTTACTGGCGGTTGCGGCCATCGCGGGCTGTACAGGGCTGGGAACGCTTACGCAGGCGTCTAAACCGAACGATCTCTACTTGCTCACGCCCAAAAGCACATTTTCAACGTCCTTGCCACGAATCCAACGACAGATTGTAGTGGAAGAACCGACCGCAACCGCGGCGGTCAATACGGATCAGATCGCGGTGCAACCTACACCGCTTCAGGTGCAATACCTACCGCGGGCGCGTTGGGTGGACCGGGCACCTTTGATTGTTCAATCCCTGCTGGTCGAAAGCTATGAAAACAGCGGAAAAGTCGCTGCAGTCGGACGGTCCATTGTGGGTTTGCGCGCGGACTATGTCATAGTCCCAGACCTACGCGAATTTCAGGGAATCGTCGTAGAACAGCCCGACGGCTCATCAATTGTACGGGTCGAAGTCAGAATGAATATCAAAATCATCGATGAGTTCGAGGACAAGATCATCGCGTCGGACTCGTTTCAAGAATATGTCATTTCAGAAAGCGACCAGACACCCGATCTGGTCAATGCCTTTGACGTCGCATTGGGCAAGACCATGCGCGACGCTGTCGAATGGAGTATTCGGAGAATACACACCCACGCCAGCAACAACCCTAGGTCTTTCTGATAGAGGTTATTGGGTGCCGCGTAGGACGGCACCCGTTGTGACTAACGTTCAAGCGATTGCGCGAGGCGCATCAGCGTCACAGCTTCTGATCGATACCCAAACGTATCATCGCCACGGGATGTGCTGGCCAATGCGATGGCTTCATCATAAGACCAGCCATTTAGATATTCACCTCGGCGTAGCAACTGGCCGAACCCTGCAATGGCATATGAGAAACCAATATCTTCGGTCACGTCGCCCTGCCCGGAGAAAATCGGTTCCTGGATCAATTGGCTTTCTTCTGAGCCCGGTGCTTTGAAGCGCAGCTTCAAGTAGCCAATCTCTTCAGACGCGTCGGACACCACGCTGTCGGCATAGCGAAGAGGTTGGTTCCTAATGGCTTCAGACCCCACCGGCGTCACTTCGTATATCGCCGTGACCGAATGCCCTGCCCCGATATCTCCGGCATCGACCTTGTCGTTTGCAAAGTCCTCGCGTCGGAGGCTTCGGGTTTCATAACCGATCAGGCGGTATTCAGCGATCTGAGCGGGATTGAACTCTACCTGAATCTTCACGTCATTTGCGATCGGGAACAATGCACCTGTCAGTTGGTCGACCAGAATTTTACGCGCCTCGCTCAAGGTGTCGATGTATGAGGCCTGACCGTTCCCATTCTGAGCCAGCGTCTGCATGACCTCATCGTCAAGATTGCCGCGCCCAAACCCCAGAACGCTGAGATATGTTCCGCTGTCTCGCTTGTGAGCAATAAAGTCCCGCAGCGCTTCGGGATCAGCCATCCCAACATTGAAGTCACCATCTGTCGCCAAAAGGACTCGGGTAACCTCACCTTCAGCAGACATAGTTTCCGCCACTTCATATGCTTGCTGTAAGCCGGCCTGCCCTGCAGTCGAACCACCGGCTTCAAGGCGCTGAAGAGCAGCTAGGATCTTACCTTGATCAGAGGCAAATGTCGGCTCCAAAACTTGTCCAGCGCTGCCTGCATAGGTGACGATGGACACCTGATCCTCGGGCCGCAACTCAGCCAGCATTAAGCGGAAGGACTTCTTGAGCAGCGGCAGTTTATTGGCGTCCTGCATCGAACCCGACGTATCGATCAGAAAGACAAGGTTAAGCGGCGGGCGTTCCTCGACAACCGGCGTCGTACCTTGAATTGCGACATGGACAAGCTGAGTCCCATCGTTCCAAGGGGTTGGGCTTACAGTGATCGAAGGTCGGAAAGGCGCTTGACCGTCGGGCAGAGGATAGGCGTAGGGGAAGTAGTTTATCATTTCCTCGATACGCACCGCATCACGCGGGGGCAATTTGCCATTCAGCAACGACGACCGAACGATTGAATATGAGGCCGTATCGACGTCGATCGAAAATGTGGACACGGGATCGTCTGCTGTAATTTTCAGCGGGTTTGTTTCGGCAGTGGCAAATGCCTCAGTATCCCTTTCGAGGGACAAGCCATGCAGGCGCGACAGCTCAGGTGGCGTGCTGCCGCCCTCATCCGCAGTCAGGGCATTACCGTCTACGACGGATTTCTGGCCTGTAGCCCGCTGGTTTCTCGGCTCGGACAATGGGGCGGCGAGTTCGGCCAACACTGGGGCTTCAAACCCTGGCTCACTGTTACCGAGAGCGTCTTCAGCCTCTGCCACCACATTTTGTGGGACATCGGATTGGACTTGTTTCCAAGACGTCGGCTTCGGCACATAGTCACGAGTCTGCGGCAGGATCACAACCAGAGCAACGGCTGCAACGGCTGTCGTGGCCGTCAGCAGACCACGGTGTGAGAGGGCATTCAACATGGATTTCGCTCCTTTTGTCACGCGGGCCAATAGGCCTCGCCTGACATTGGGACGGTCCAGGGCGGACGATCCTTGGAGCGCCGCAAAGTTTTTTTGCGCCAGTTTCATATTGGCGGCTCGACGGGATGCGTCTGGACCGGGGGTCGAGACGTCCATTACTTTCTTCAACTGCTCAAGATCATCGGTCATTGCGCCAACTCCTCTTGTCGCATTGCACGCAGACGCTTTCGAATTTCAGCAAGACGCCATGACACGGTACCTTCGGACACTCCCAATACTTCACCCGCCTGCGCATGCGTCATCTCATCTTCAAGGGTCAGGGCCAGCGTCTCCTGCAAGTCGAGCGGCAACAACCGCATCGCTGTTTGCAGCCACTCGACGGCTTCCGCTACCTCGGCTGCTTCGGCGCGGCGCATCTGCTCAACGTCGCCCCACCCAAGCGCGGCTCTGCTGCGCGTCGCCTGCCTGCGGCGTGTGTCCTCGACGGCGTTCACCACAACGCGATACAACCAAGTGGTAAATTTCGACCGCGCTTGAAACCCGGCAATCCTGGACGGCAAACCGGCACAGATATCCTGAGTAATATCCTCGGCCTGTTCCTCGCGGCCGGTCAATCGATAGGCCAGACGGAAAATTCGATCGTAGTGACGCTCCAGAAGGGCAGCAAACGCCTCAGCGTCCCCTTCAATCGCGGCTTGAGCCAAGTCTTCATCCGACGTTTCCATGCGCATCACGATGAGTAAGACGCATCTGAAAGGTCAATCCTTGGCGGCATTCGTAAAAAAATCAGAAATGTTCGGATGTGGCTTGTTCCCAATCAGCCGCATACTCATCCGGAATGGAACCTGAAAGGAAGGCACCGGAAGCCACCAGCGTGTATTGATCAGCATAGGAATTCTCACGCTCATCTGCGGTACGGCGCCGGATATCTGATGGGTGCAACTCGGCGGTGGTTTCTTTGCCCATAGCCCCCAGAATTTCTACAAAGCTATCCACGGTCGCGTCATGGTAGCGCTGAACACGCTTGCGTTTTTGCGGTACGTTCACCGCTCTCCCCCTGATCGGGTCTTGGGTCGCCACGCCGGATGGGCATCTGTTTGTGTTGCAGTGCAAGGCCTGAATACAACCTATCGCGAACATCATCGCCCGGGCCGAGTTGCACATATCGGCACCCAACGCGAATTTCTCGATCATGTCATATCCCGTCGCCACTTTGCCCGAGCAAATGATCCTGATCTGATCCCGCAACCCTACGCCGCACAGGCAGTTGTTGACGAAGATCAGAGACTCGTTCAGAGGCATCCCCAGTCGATTGGTAAATTCGACCGGGGCCGCGCCGGTGCCACCTTCGGCACCGTCAATGGTGATGAAGTCCGGCACAATCCCTGTTGCAAGCATCGCTTTGCAGATTGCCATGAACTCAGACGGGCGTCCAATACACAGTTTAAACCCGACCGGCTTACCACCTGATATTTCGCGCAGATGCTGCACGAAATGCATCAGGCCCGTTGGCCCCTCAAACGCAGAGTGCACCGGCGGAGAAATAACGTCCTGATGCACCGGCACACCCCGGATTTGAGCGATTTCTTGGTCAACTTTTGCGGCAGGCAGCACACCGCCATGAGATGGCTTGGCCCCTTGCGACAGCTTGATTTCAATCGCCTTGACAACTTCTGTGCCGGCTTTTTCGGCAAATTTGTCCTTGTCAAAACCGCCATCGGCCGTCCGACACCCAAAGTAACCGGTTCCAATCTGCCATATGATGTCTCCGCCCTCGGCCAAATGGTGCGGAGACAATCCGCCTTCACCAGTATTATGGGCGAATCCACCATCTTTAGCGCCACCATTCAAAGCTCTGATCGCGTTTGCGCTCAAGGCACCAAAACTCATGGCAGATACATTCAATCGCGAGGCGTTGTAGGGCTGGCTGCACTGGGGGCCACCCAGCAAGACACGCTTTTCGCTTTCATCCACATGTTTGGGCGCGAGCGAGTGGTTGGCGCGGTGATACCCAACGGTCAGGATATCGTATTGCGTACCAAACGCCTGCGTATCCACCTGCCCCTTGGCGCGCGCATAGACCAACCCACGGATGATACGATTAAAAGGTCGGCCACTTTCGTTGGTCTCAACGAAATACTGACGTATCTCGGGGCTGACGAACTCCAACATATATCGGAAGTGACCTAGAACCGGATAGTTGTTGAGCACATTGTGCTTGGTGGTCAGAACGTCATAAAGCCCGATCACTGAATATGGCACCAAGAATATCAACAACCAATGCGCAGGAGGCCAAAAGAGTCCCCAAACAACCGTCAGCGGCAGACACACATAACTGAGAAAATAAAATAGTCTGCGGACGATCATCCTAGCTCTCCAAATCAGATGGCGGGTCGATCAAATCGTGGGGGCATTTGGCGTTTGATTGCAAGCAATTGTATCAGTGCATTTAGATGACGGTGATTTTGAGGGCAGGGCTTCACGGTCGGCTCATAGTTGATCCTACTTTAGTCACACGGTATCCAACTCGCACGCTTGAAACGGACGAAACCATTGGCCCAAAAATCTACCCACCCGAAGGTTTCAGCCACAGCGTGGATGTTTTTGGCTGTTTTCGTGGGTGGCGCAGCAGGGTCGTTGTTTCGAGAGGCTTTTTCTATAGAGATCCCCGGCATTCGGATCCTAACAACAACCTTCGGGATTAATATTGCCGCCTGTTTTGTCTTGGGCTGGCTATATTCCATAAGACACCGCGTACATGCCCATGTCCTGCACCTTGGCGCTGTCGGGTTTTGCGGCGGGCTATCTACCTTTTCCTCTTTTGTTGCAGACTTAGACATGTTGGCCGCTATAAACCCCTGGTACGCCGCAATGGCTGCTGTACTTGAGATCGCATGTGGCCTGATTGCCGCCCTCGCGGGCGAAGCAATAGGTCGCCGCGTTTTCAACACGAGGTCCGGGTGTTGAGCGAATTTTACCAGCATATAATGTTTGGTTTAGGCGGAGGTCTAGGTGCGGTCCTGCGCCAATGGGTGGCTTTGAAAATCAATCACGATCTGCCTTTTGCGACGTTGATCGTAAATGTTGCAGGAAGTTTCATTCTGGGCCTCTGGATCGGGTACCTCGGCGGGGTAACTGAGATAAGCGAAGAACAGAAACACCTTGTTTTCGGGTTCTGCGGTGGCTTCACGACCTTTTCAAGCTTTGCTTATCAGTCGCTGGAGTTGCGGCGCAGGAACACATTTGCCCTGGCTGCGGGCAACATATGCCTCAGCCTTGCCTTATGCTGGATAGCGCTTGGATTTGGTCTTTTATTGACGAGGCTTTGAGTGCCGAAGAGTTCGCGTTTCTAACTTGGTCACTACATTGGAAACGTGTGCATGCGCACCGCCAAATTTCCCATGATCCAGATTGTACCGACTATGATGATCAGCAAAACCAGCGTTGAAAACAACACAAGATCCAAATCTTCACGGCTACTGCGCCTGCGATCAATGTGAAGGAAGTAGACCAGCTGTAAAATCAATTGCGCAAGCCCCAGCAATCCAATCGTCAAATAAACGCCCTTGGTCGCAATACCGAAGACAAACGCTGCCAAGAAGACAGAAATGGTCAGAAGCAGTGAACCGCCATATCCTATAAGATAACGGCGGCGTTCCCGACGGTGCATTTCGCTGCGCTTATCCATAGGCAAGCCCTCCGAAATAAACGATCGTGATGATCCCGATCCAGATCAGGTCAAGGAAATGCCAAAACAAGGCCAACCGCACGACCCGCGACATAAGCAGGTCTGTCAGACCAAAAACGCGAAGCTGGATGCCAAGCACGATCAACCAGATGCAACCGGCAGCAACGTGCAGGCCGTGCAGTGGAACGAGGCCATAGAAAGCGGACAGAAACCCGCTGCGTTGGGGAATGCCTCCCTTTTCAGCCATCGCCATAAAATCACTCATTTCAAGAACCAGAAAACTCAACCCCAAAACAAGCGTGACGCCAAACCACATCACAATGCGTGAGCGTGGCAGGTTGTACTTCAAGGCCAGCATCGCCAGCCCCACAGTCAAGCTGCTCGTAAGCAAGATGAGCGTTTGGGCAAAAATGCTCTTAAGGTTGAACAGCTCATGCGGACCGGGTCCACCGGCCTGCGCATCTATCATGGTGATGTAGATCGCGAACATCAGACCAAAATAGACAAGGTCGCTCATTAGAAAGACCCAAAAACCGAATGTGACGACTTCACTGGCCTTGTCCGCTTCGGGATGCCTGCGGCCCAGATTCAATCCGGGGTAACTGTGGGTTGGAGCGCGCTTCATGTTGTGGCCTCCATATCTGGTCGCGCGAGACCACGGTTTTCAGGTGCGCATTCATGGTCGCGATTGACAGGGTCCGAATTGCGCACGATCTCAAGCCATGCTTCATGCTGTTTGCGCACCTCGGTGGCCGGTATGACCACTTCGGTGTCCGTTTGGAACGTCCAGGCGATGAACGCCACGACGATAAGGACGCTCATCAACGCGGCCAACCACCAGATCCACCAGACAAGCGCGAACATCCAAACACCACTGAAAACACACAAAACGAAACCGATCGCGGTATTGCGCGGCAGCAAAATATCCTCGTAAGCCTCAGGCTGCGGGTAAGCTTCATTTCGTTCCTTGGCCGCAGCAAAATCATCCCGCTCGGTCACGTTGGGGATGATAGCGAGGTTGTAAGGCGGCGGCGGCGCCGGCGTCGACCATTCCAGTGTGCGGGCATCCCATGGGTCGCCAACCGGCACGCGTGTTTTCTCGCGGTCTCTGATACTGATCCATAACTGCGCAACGACCGCCAGCAGCGCTGACAGGATCACCAGTGATCCAAGCGCCGCAACGATCATATAGGGGTGGAAGCTGGGGTCCTCCCAACTGAAAGACCGTCTGGGCATCCCCATCAGACCGACGAAATACAGCGGCAAAAAGGTCAACATGAACCCAACTGTCCACAGAACAACCGTCAGTCGCCCCCAAGCTTCGTTCAAACGAAACCCAAAGGCCTTGGGGAACCAGTAGTTGTATCCAGCCAGCAACCCAAACAACACCCCGGGCAACAACACGTTGTGGAAATGCGCGACAAGAAACAGCGTGTTGTGAACCTGATAATCCAACGTTGGATTAGCCAGAAGAACGCCACTGAGGCCTCCAATCACAAACAGCATAAGGAATGCGAGGCCATACAGCATCGGGACCGAGAAACGGATTCGGCCCCGAAACAGTGTGGCCATCCAGTCATAAACCTTCACTCCGGTCGGAATAGCGATCAGCATCGTCGCAATCCCAAACACCGCATTTATCAGCGCGCTTTGACCCATCGCGAAAAAATGGTGCAGCCAAACCGTGAACGACATAACCGCGATCGACATCGTGGCGATGACAAGCGAGTTGTAGCCGTACAGTCGTTTCGCCGAAAAGGTTGCGAAAATCTCGGAATAAATCCCATACGCGGGAAGGACCAGCAGATAGACCTCGGGGTGTCCGAACAGCCAGAACAGATTGGCATAGTTCATCATGTTCCCACCAAGGTCGTTGGTGAAAAAATGGAAGTCCAGATATCGATCCGCCGCCAACATGAGAGCCGCCACGCCAAGCGGTGGCATTGCGAAAACGATCAGGATCGAACTGCAGATGATCGTCCAACAATACATCGGCAGACGCATGAAGGTCATACCGGGCGCGCGCAATTTATAGATTGTTACTGCAAAGTTTATACCTGTCAGAGTTGTTCCGATACCCGACACAACAATGGCCCAGATCCAGTAGTCCGGTCCTACACCGGGGTTAAAGGCTGCACCAGTATAGGGTGGATAGGCCGTCCAGCCGCCGGTCGAGAACTCTCCGACCACCAATGACACCATCAGCATCATGCCTGCGGAGACCGTAAAACCAAGGCTGATCTGGTTCATGACCGGAAAGGCGACATCTCGTGCACCGATCATCAGGGGAACCAAAAAATTCGCAATGCCGAACACGAAAGGAACCGCGACAAAGAAAATCATGATTGTGCCATGGGTACTGAACAGTTCAGCAAAATGTTCAGCTTCCAGAAAACCTTCACCTGGGCCTGCGGCCTGCTGAGCGCGCATCACAACACCTTCGAGAACGCCCCGAGCCAACATGACGATGGCAAAGACTATATACATGATGCCGATTTTCTTGTGATCCGCGCTGGTCAGCCAATCGCGCCAAAGAGGGCCCCAAAGACGAAACCAAGTCAGCAAGGCGACAACGGCTATTGCTCCGACGATCACTATCGCGGCGGCGGCGTTGGCGACTATCTCATTGGCGTTCGGAGACTGGATCAGCCCCGCAATCGGAAAAGAGTCCCAACTCAGGCGGCCGAATGTTTCGCTGTACGCAGTCGTCATTGTCCGCCCTCCTGACCATATGAAACGGTCCCGGGCTGTTGCGCTGCCGACAAAGGTTGACCGCTGTGGTAACGGTGCAGAATAGAATGGAACAAGTCGCCGTCATCCAGTGTGAAGTACAAGGCGTTCAGAGGCATCGTCGCGGTGCCCAACGCAGCCTGAACTTCGTCCCTGTCGGTGCGCATTGCCAGTATTTTATAGGTCTCGGTTGTTAGCGGAATGCCGTTGGCTCGCACGCTGTTTACCCACGCATCGAAATCCTGCAACCGCATGGCCTGTGTCAGGAATTTTTGCTTGGTAAAGCCCCTGCCATTATACTGCGTGTTTTCACCCAGCATGGTCTTTGGCGTGTTGGCGACGAGATGCAGTTGAGTGGTCATTCCCGGCATCGCGTAAATCTGGCCGGCTAACGCAGGGATCATGAAAGACTGCATAACGGTGTCAGTCGTCAACGTTATCGCGACTTGTTGGCCTACAGGTATCCCAAACTCTCCTACAGTGGCGATGCCGTGGTCAGGATAGATAAACAACCATTTCCAATCTAAGCCTACGACCTGCACATTGATGGCAGGCGCTTCACCAAATGAGTTTGCATAAGGATCCAACCGGTGAGTTGCCTTCCACAGATAGAAAGACAAGACCGCGACGATCACGACCGGAACGCCCCACATCAAGAACTCCAGACGCGCCGAAAAGTCCCAGTTCGGGGCATAAGCTGACTGACTTTGTTTGCGCCTGCGATACCTGATTGCGATCAAAGGTACGAGGCATAAAACCGGCACAACAGCAATCAGGATCAACAGCGTTGCTCGCACCAGATGTGTTTTCTGAACGGCTGCGATGGGGCCTTGCGGCTCCAGAAAACTGTCGGCAGCATGGGCCACATGTGCAAACAACCCCGCGGTCAGAACCAATGCGGCGATTGGCAACACAGCGGATGACACTCTGAAATGGGCCACGCCTGTTCGCCCTCCTACGGCATATGGTCTGGCTGAACTATCAACAGAGTCGGGCGATTTCTCAAGAGTTTTCCAAAACCCCAAATTGTTCGTATTCCTTTGCGATCAACCCCAGCCTTATACAAACGACACTATTGACTTGCGGAACACCTAGGTTGAGACAATTCGGAAATGCGTTGGATTTTTTGTTTTCTTGCTCTTCTACTTTGCACGACTGTTGCGCGGGCTCAGGACCGCGCTGCTATCGAACACCAATTTCAGGCGTGGATTGGTGAAACCATATGGCCGAACGCAAAAGCCAAGGGCGTTTCAAAACACACTTTTCAGCAAGCATTTGACGGTGTGATGCTCAACTGGGATCTTCCCGACCTGGTTCCACCCGGAACACACAAGGTGCAGCCGACACAACAGAAACAGGCCGAATTCGGTGCGCCTGCCCGCTATTTCAACCCTGGCTCAGTGCAAGGTGCAACCTCGGTTGGGCGTAAGATGGCCCGCCGCCATGGCGCGGTGCTTGCCCGAGTTGAAACTGAAACCGGTGTCCCTGCCCGCATATTGTTGGCTATTTGGGGACGAGAAAGCGGATACGGTCAAGTGCCCATCCGGCATGACGCCATACAGGTTCTGGCTACCAAAGCGTTTATGAGCATGCGGGCGGAACTGTTCACCAAAGAACTGATCGCAGCGCTCGAGATTGCCGAGGCGGGCCACGCCCCACCTGGTAGGATGAAAAGCAGTTGGGCCGGAGCTCTTGGGCAACCCCAGTTCATGCCCTCGAATTATCTTGAACATGCGGTTGACGGAAACGGAGACGGACGCGCAGACATCTGGACCTCGGTTGACGATACTTTGTCGTCAATTGGGTACTATCTTGCGCGGCATGGCTGGGTGCCGGGCCGCGATTGGGGATTTGAAGTCACGGTTCCCCTATCTGTGTCCTGCGCAAACGAGGGGCCTGATCAGGGTAAACTTATTCGTGATTGGGCTAAACTGGGCATTCAGAGAGTGTCGGGGAAACCATTCCCACAGCATGAACTGCCCGAAGAAGGATATCTGACGATGCCTGCTGGTCGAAACGGACCAGCATTTCTGGTTACACCAAATTTCTATGTGCTGAAGCGATACAACAACAGCGATCTGTATGCACTGTTTGTCGGCCACGTAAGCGATCGCATCCAGTACCAAATCGGCGACTTCAAGGGACGTTGGGGTGCGATAGACCCGCGTTACCGATCAGACATTGTAGCAATGCAGAAATCATTAGAAGCTCAAGGGCACGACGTGGGCGGAGCGGATGGTTTACCTGGATTCAAGACGCGCCGTTCTATCGGTAGGTGGCAGGAACAAACTGGCCGTATCCCGACCTGTTTCCCCGCGGCTTCAATGAAAGCGACTCTGGCCAAATAGCGATTCGCTGTTTTCACAGGCTATGCTTGAGCCATTACCAAGCGTAAAGCGTCAACGTGTTTCCAAGCAGCTTCACAAAAGTGTCAAGAAGCGCCTGCGCTAAATTATTTTATTGCCGGATAGGACCCGTTTTCATTCACAATTGACGTTAGATTGCCCAATTTGCAGGCAAAGGCTTTAACCTTTTTTGAAATAATGCCAACGTCGGCCCCAGTGAAGGGCGACTTTCGCAACCACGTTTCCGACTGCAACCGAAAGACTGCGACGCGGTGTTCATTGCGATCTGACAAAGCAAACTGTGAACCCGTCCCGAGCTCGATCCGAGCCGGACAATCAGAGAGGTCAGCGACCGCTCTGACGGGCTATGCGTGTGTCGCCCCCAAAAACGGGAGAATACAAACATGAACAAATATATTCGAACTTCGCTAGCAGGTCTGTTGACCTCGACCATGATCACCGGCGCGGCTTTTGCCGCCGGGACCCACCCGACCACGGGTGAAGCGCTGGCCGATGACCAGACGTTCACATATCGCATTCTGGACGAGCACAGCTCGGTCGATCCGCAGGTAGTTGAGGATGTTTCGGGCGCCGAGATCGTCCGCGATCTGTTCGAAGGTCTGATGAACCAGGACGAAGACGGAAATCTGGTTCCAGGTGTAGCAACAGGCTTTACCACGAATGACGCCAAAGATGTCTACACCTTCACCCTGCGAGACAACGCTAAGTGGTCCAACGGCGATCCGGTTACAGCAGGCGATTTCGTTTTTGCCTGGAAACGCGCCGTCGATCCCGCTCTATCCTCGCCCTATGCGTGGTACATGGAGCTGATGTCGATCGAAAACGCGTCTGAAATTATCGCAGGCGAAAAGCCGGTTGACGATCTGGCCGTCAAGGCCATCGATGACCACACGCTGGAAGTAAAGCTGAGCGCACCGCTGTCCTATTTCCCGCAGATGACCACGCATGCGACCACCTTCCCTGCCCCGCAGAAAGTGATTGAGGAGTTCGGCGACGCCTGGACCAAGCCCGGCAACATCGTGTCGAACGGTGCTTATGTTCTTACCGAGCATCTGCCGCAGGAACGCTCGGTCCGCGAGCGCAACGAGATGTACTGGGACAATGACAACACGATCATCGAAAAGGTAGTGGCCTTGGTCATCAACGATGAAAACGTGGCCCTGACCCGCTATCTGGCCGGTGAACTGGACCGCACGGAAGTTCCCGCAGGCCAGTTCCCGCGCCTGCAAAAAGAGCACCCGGAAGAGGCGATCAGCTTCCCGCGTCTGTGCAACTATTACTACACGTTCAACCTGTCCGAAGGTGGTCCGGAAGCGTTCAAAGACCCGAATGTCCGTCAGGCCCTGTCGCTTGCCGTAGATCGTAAGATCATCACCGAGAACATCATGGCAGGCGGTCAGCCGCAGGCATATACTTTCGCGCCCGAAGCAACCGCAGGCTTCACCGTTCCGGACGTCGAAATGGCGTCGATGTCGCAAGCCGAACGGGACGAACTGGCCAAGGAACTACTGGCCGAGGCCGGTTATGGCGCAGACAATCCGCTGAGCTTCGAGATGGTCTACAACACGTCAGAGGCCCACAAGAAAGTTGCCGTGGCGCTGAGCCAGATGTGGAAACAGAAACTGGGCGTGAACGCCGAGCTGGCCAACATGGAATGGAAAGTGTTCTTGGAAGAGCGCGGTAACCAGAACTTCGATCTGGCCCGTGGCGCATGGTGTGGCGACTACAACGAAGCCTCGACCTTCCTGGACCTGTTGCAGTCGGATTCGGGCTATAACGACGGCAAGTATAACAACGCCAAAGTTGATGAACTGCTGGCCTCTGCCAAAACCGCGGACGATGCCGCGCCGCTTTATACCGAGGTCGAGCGTATCATCGCGCAAGAGACCCCCGTCATCCCGATCTATCACTATGCTGGCGTCTACATGATGGACAGCGATGTGGGGAACTGGCCGGTCAATAACGTAGAGCAGAACTGGTACTCCAAAAACCTCTACAAAACAGCCGAGTAATCACCTTTAGATCCCGCTGTGCCCCAAGAACCGCTTTTGGGGCACAGCCAATAATTGGGGGCATGAAATGCTTGCCTATATCATCCGGCGGCTGTTGGTCGCCGTTCCGACGATCTTGTTGTTGATCGTCGCTTGTTTCTTTTTGATGCACTTCGCGCCCGGTGGGCCTTTCACCTCGGAACGGCCTCTGCCGCCTGCGGTTCTGGCCAATATCGAGGCACGCTATGGGCTGGACCAGCCGCTGTGGAAACAGCTCTGGGACTATCTTTATAACATCGTGGTGCATTTCGATTTCGGGCCATCCTTCAAGTTCAAGGACCGCGATGTAAACGACATCATCGCCCAAGGTTTCCCGATCTCGCTGACTTATGGATCGCTGTCGTTCCTGTTTGCTACCACGATTGGCGTAGGCCTGGGGATTGCGGCAGCCATCAAGCACAATAGCTGGATCGACTATTTCGCTGTCGGTCTGGGCATTGCAGCTCAGGCGCTGCCGAACTTCATCATGGGCCCGATCCTGATCCTGACCTTTACCCTGTGGTTGGGCTGGTTGCCGGGCGGTGGCTGGAATGGGGGGCAATGGCCATACCTGATCATGCCCGTCATCGCGCTCGCGACCTCATATGTCGGCTCGATCGCGCGGATCACACGCTCGTCGATGCTTGAGGTTCTGAACTCGAACTTCATCCGCACCGCGCGGGCCAAGGGCCTGCCGACCAGAACCGTGATCTGGCGCCATGCGTTGAAACCGACGCTCTTGCCCGTCGTCTCCTATTTGGGCCCGGTCTTCGTCTATGTTCTGACCGGTTCGGTCTTCGTGGACATCTATTTCTCGACCGGAGGTCTGGGGCAAGCCTATGTCGGCTCGGCCCTTTCACGCGACTACGCGGTACTTTTGGGGGTCACGATCCTCTATGGCGCGCTGACCGTCGTCGTGAACCTTTTGACCGACCTGGCCTATGCCTGGTTCGATCCGAAAATCCGGTACTAAGGGGCGAACCATGCTTGGAAAATCTCAAAAAGCCGCCCACCTGGCCGAAGATATCACCGATTACACGGTCATTCAGGGGCGTTCACTTTGGCAGGACGCGCGGATGCGTTTTGTGCGCAATAAGGCTGCGATGGCCAGCCTAGTCATTCTAGCGCTGATCGTTCTGTTCACCATCATCGGTCCCTATTTCGCGGTCTGGAACAATGAAGAGATCGACTGGAACGTCATGGGTGACGTTCGTGGCATGGGGATGCCCTCGGTTGAGACGGGGCATTTTTTTGGCGTCGATGATCTAGGGCGCGATCTGTACAGCCGCGTCATACAGGCCACCACCACATCGCTGTTAGTCGGTCTGATCGGGGCGGCCACGGCGCTAATCGTGGGCACCTGCTATGGTATCGCCGCAGGCTATATCGGTGGCCGGACTGACAGCGTCATGATGCGCTTTGTCGACATCTTGCTGGCGATCCCGGCAACTCTGGTGATTATTCTGCTGCTAGTCGTGGCAGGTCGATCCTTCTTCATGCTGTTCATCGCACTTGGCGCGGTCGGCTGGCTGACCATGGCGCGGATCGTACGGGGTCAAACCCTGACCCTGAAAAACCGTGAGTTTATCGAGGCCGCCCGCGCCGCAGGCGTCAGCGAATTCACGATCATGTACCGCCATATCCTGCCCAACTTGCTGGGCGTGGTGATCGTCTATGCCTCGCTTCTGGTGCCTGAAATGATCCTGACCGAGAGCTTTATCTCGTTCCTTGGGCTGGGGATTTCAGAACCTTACACCTCGCTTGGACGTCTGATCGCGGAAGGGGCGGGAACCATGGGGTATGGCACCCTGTGGCAATTGATGTTCCCGCTGACATTCTACGTCGCCATCATCATCACGATGTTCTTCATCGGGGATGGTTTGCGTGACGCTCTGGACCCAAAGGATCGCTGATATGAGTCTGTTTTCCGTAAAAGACCTGAAGGTCCAGTTCGACACGCCCGATGGCGTGGTCGAGGCCGTCAAAGGCATCAGTTTCGACATCAACCCCGGCGAATGCCTTGGCATCGTGGGTGAAAGCGGGTCGGGCAAAAGCCAAACCTTCATGGCGGCGATGGGCTTGCTGCCACCTGCTGGTCGGGCGCTTGGGTCAGCCAAATTGAACGGCACCGAAGTCCTGAACCTGCCCATCAACCGCCTGAACAAGATCCGTGGCTCAGACGTGGGCATGATCTTTCAGGACCCATTGACCGCGCTGACCCCGCATCTGCGCATCGGCCAGCAAATGCGCGAGGTTCTTCAGGTGCATGAGGGGCTGCAGGGTTCCAAAGCGCGGGCTCGCTGTCTGGACTGGCTGAACCGCGTCCGCATCCCCGAAGCCGCGCGGCGGCTGGATCAATACCCGCACGAGCTGTCGGGCGGGATGCGTCAGCGCGTGATGATCGCCATGTCGATGCTGTGCAACCCCAAACTGCTGATCGCGGATGAGCCGACCACGGCGCTGGATGTGACCGTTCAGGCCGACATTCTTGACCTGATGGTGCGCCTGCAAAAGGACGAAGGCACCGCGATTGCCCTGATCACCCATGATATGGGCGTAGTCGCTCGTATGTGCGACCGCATTCAAGTCATGCGCATGGGCGAATTTGTTGAGGCCGGAGACACCCGCGAAATTTTCCGCAACCCGCAGCACGACTATACCCGCACCCTTCTCGAGGCGATGCCACGCATTGATGCGGGCGATGCGCCCAAGGCGTTGGAGAAGGTCGAAGAACCGCTGCTCAAGGTCGATGACGTCAAGGTGCATTTCCCGATCAACGTCAAAGGCGGGCTGTTCGGGCGCAAAGTGCCACTCAAAGCCGTCGATGGCGTAAGCTTTGACATCCGCAAGGGTGAAACTCTGGGCGTTGTGGGCGAATCCGGCTGCGGCAAGTCCACGCTGGCGCGCGCCGTGTTGCAACTGATAGAACCCAGTGGCGGAAATGTCAGCTGGTTGGGCCATCCTATTGTGGGTCTCAAACGCGCCGAGCTGAACAAGTACCGCAAGGACTTGCAGATCGTCTTTCAAGACCCATTGGCCAGCCTCGATCCGCGCATGACAATCTCGGCTTCGATCGCCGAGCCGCTCAAGACCTACCGCCCTGATCTGACGGACCGCGAGCGCAAGCAGATGGTCAGCGAAATGATGGAGCGTGTGGGCTTAAACGCCAACATGATCAACCGTTATCCGCACGAGTTGTCAGGCGGTCAGAACCAACGGGTCGGCATCGCGCGCGCGATGATCAACAAACCCAAGCTGATCATCTGCGACGAGGCGGTCTCTGCCTTGGACGTGTCCATTCAGGCGCAGATCGTTGAATTGCTGCGCGAGTTGCAGCAGGAGTTCGGCCTTTCGATGATCTTCATCAGCCACGATCTGTCGGTAGTACGTGCCGTGTCGAACCGGATAATGGTGTTGTACCTGGGTCGGATCGTGGAGCTGGGGGATGGCGAGGTGATCTGCTCTGATCCGATCCATCCCTATACCAAGTCTCTGATATCGGCTGTTCCGATCCCTGACCCAGATGTGGAACGGAGCCGCCAAAGGCTGAAAATCCCCGGTGAGCTTCCCTCGCCGATGGATCCGAAGGCTGCCCTGCGGTTTCTCCCCAGTCGCCTGTTCGCTGGCCAAGAGGACTATGTCCCGCAACTTAACGAAATTAAGCCCGATCACTTCGTTGCGGAACATGATCCACTAGAAAGCATTGTGGCCAATGCATAGTACAAACCTCAAAGCCAGATTCTGGCTTTGAGGTATTAACCAACCTGCCTGTTTTTCCATCGATTAGGCGCTTTTTTGGAAACTATCTCACTCTAAAATATAAATTAGTTTCCTAATATAGCACGAAAGGTAAGGTTTCATTCGCATGTGACAATGGATCGTTTTGACTTCCCTGTATTGGGATGGCACGATTTCTCCTGTTTCCCTAGCGGTCTCCGCGAGGTCATTGAACATTCCGGGTTCACGGCCTAAGACAACGTTCCGAAGCCTCTGGACTTCGGTGCAAATTTTAAAAACTGAGAGGTACAATGGTACGCAAGGTTACCAAAGCGATTTTCCCGGTTGCGGGACTGGGTACCCGCTTTCTGCCTGCGACGAAATCCGTCCCCAAAGAGATTATGACTCTGGTCGATCGTCCGCTGGTCCAATACGCAATTGACGAAGCGCGTGCGGCTGGCATCAAGGAATTCATCTTTGTCACATCGCGCGGCAAATCCGCGCTTGAGGACTATTTTGATCACAACCATACTCTGGAGCAAGAACTCAAGGCCAAGGGCAAAGACGAGCTGCTTGAAGTGCTGGATGAAACCAACATGGAAAGTGGCGCAATCGCGTATATCAGGCAGCACAAAGCCTTGGGGCTGGGCCATGCTGTGTGGTGTGCTCGCCGATTGATCGGGGATGAGCCCTTTGCCGTCATGTTGCCTGATGACGTCATCGCCGCGGACAAACCATGCTTGCAGCAAATGGTCGAAGCCTATGAGGAAACCGGCGGAAACATGGTGGCTGCGATGGAGGTTCCCCAAGAAAAAACCAGCTCCTATGGTGTTTTGGACGTAGGTGAGAATATCGGACAAGTTGTCCGGGCTCGTGGCATGGTGGAAAAGCCCAAACCGGATGAGGCGCCTTCAAACCTCGCAGTGATCGGTCGCTACATTCTGGGCCCATCGGTTCTGTATAATCTGAACCAGAAGAAAAAAGGCAGCGGTGGTGAGATTCAGCTGACGGACGCGATTGCCGAGGATATCGGGAATGGTGTGCCGGTATTTGGGCACAAGTTCGAAGGACAACGTTTCGACTGCGGCTCGAAGGCTGGATTTCTACAAGCAACCGTGGCTTTTGCATTGGCCCGACCCGATCTGCGCGACGACCTGCGGGAATATCTGCACGATACGATGGCGACTGACCAAGCAGCCCAATAATTTCCGCCCCATAATCTCAGTACAAAGGCACCCGGTTTTGGGTGCCTTTTCTTTTTCGGGCAACATGACAGAAAACTTACCACTTCCTTTTGGACGCGTTCTGCCCGCTTAGCGTGAATTCATCCATTTGATGGCAGTTTGGCGCGCAAATCAATTGTCGGACCAGCATCTTCAGGAGGACACGCCCCAATGCCACAAGTTTCACCCCGCTTGGATTTACCATTCATTCAACCCTCGCAAGCACAAAAGCACGTCACTCATAACGAAGCCTTAAGGCAACTGGATGTGATTGTTCAATTAAGCGTCGTGGCAACCGATGCATCAAACCCACCAGTGGCCCCAGCGCAGGGTGAAGTTCATGCCGTAGGTGAAGCTCCGATTGGTGAATGGTCAGGTCAGGAAAACATGCTTGCGGCATGGTTGGATAATGCGTGGCACTTTGTAGCGCCAGATATTGGCTGGAGAGCGTGGGACATCAGCGCCGGGCGTGTGAAAGTCTGGACAGGCTCGAATTGGGTTGTGCCGGCAGGGGCAACGCAGAATCTGGACGGGATAGGCGTCGCAACGACCTGGGACGCAACAAACCGCCTCTCGGTTCGTTCTTCTGCCACATTGCTAAGCCATGAGGGCAATAGCCACCAGTTAAAGATCAACAAGGCAAGCGCGGGGGATACCGCTTCGCTTTTGTTTCAATCCAACTGGACCGGTCACGCCGAAATGGGACTGGCAGGCTCAACTGGTTTTTCAATCAAGGTTTCGGCAGATGGGAACACATGGACAGATGCCCTTGTTTTCGATCCGACAACTGCAATTGCAACTGGTGCAGCGATTCAAAGCAGTGCTTCGGACGTAACTGCGGGTCGTTTGATGCGGGCGGATTTTGGCTATAGCCCCGGCAACGTGCTGGGATCTGTGTCACAAACATCAGGCACGCCGACAGGCGCAGTGATCGAGCGGGGCTCGAACGCAAATGGTGAATTTGTTCGTTTCGCAGACGGCACTCAAATCTGTACAGTCAATCTGAGCGCAGTAGGCTGCACCATCGGCGAAGGCGCGATTTTTTCAAGCGGGCAAAACAGTTGGACCTTTCCAATTGCCTTTGCCTCTGGGACCAAACCTGCCCTAAGCGGCAGCGGTGGATCGGTCTCGCGATTTTTCGGGTTTGATGCGCCGGCAGCCACAAATGTGTCCTACCAAGTACTATCAACGGTTTCTGACCCTGCGCCTGTCGCTCCGACCGCAACCGCCACAGGACGCTGGTTCTGATCAGAGGTTTTGTGATCTGAGCTTTACTTTGCCCGCAATTCAGCATCTGACTGTTCCAGAAACCACGCATAGGTTTCGTGGATGCCGTCTTGCAAGGTGATCCGCGCACGCCAACCCATATCCGCCAATCGTGACACATCCATGAGCTTACGCATTGTGCCATCTGGTTTGCTGACATCCTGAGTGATCCGCCCGGTGTAACCCACCGTGCGGGCCACCAGAGTTGCAAGCTCCGCGATCGAGATATCCTCGCCACAGCCGACGTTGATATGGCTCAGCATGGGTTCTGTGTTGGCTTCATAAACATCGCGTGGCAGATCGAGCACAAACAGAGACGCTTTGGCCATATCGTCTACGTGCAGAAACTCTCGGCGAGGCTTACCGGTTCCCCAGATGACCACCTCGTCCAGACCGTCCCGCTTGGCTTCGTGAAAACGACGGATCAAAGCCGGCAGAACATGGCTGTTTTCAGGGTGAAAGTTATCACCTGGGCCGTACAGATTGGTTGGCATAACTGAGCGATAGTCAACGCCGTGCTGCCGGTTGTAGCTTTCGCACAGCTTGATACCTGCAATCTTGGCAACTGCGTACGGCTCATTTGTCGGCTCAAGCACTCCAGTCAGCAGAGCATCTTCTCGCATCGGTTGCGGTACAGCCTTGGGATAGATGCATGAGCTGCCAAGTTGCAGCAGGCGCTGGACTCCCACTGAAAACGCCTGATGGATAACGTTGCATTCGATCATCAGGTTTTCGTAAATGAAATCTGCCGGGTATGTATTGTTCGCGTGAATACCTCCGACCTTGGCTGCCGCCAAAACGACAACATCGGGCCGTTCGGTCTCCATGAAGTGCCGAACTGCGGACTGATCAGTCAAATCCAGTTCCGCATGAGTGCGGGTTACAATGGTCAGTGCCTCACCTGCCGCCCCACGATCTTGCAACTGCCGTAGTATGGCCGCACCGACCATACCACGATGACCGGCAACATAGATTTTCCGCATTGCGCCCACCTCAGCCATTTTCCAGGCTTACTGGCAAATCGAAGCCGTGCTCTTTCAGCAAGGCATGACGTTTGGCGGTCTTGAGGTCTTCGCTTACCATTTCAGAACACATTTCCTGAACGGTCAGTTCCGGCACCCATCCAAGTTTGGTTTTGGCCTTCGAAGGGTCGCCCAACAGGGTCTCGACCTCGGCGGGCCGGAAGTATTGCGGATCGATACGCATGACGACGTCCCCGGGCTTAAGCGCGGGCGCATTTTCGCCCTTGACCGCTTTGACAGTCGCAACTTCCTGAACGCCTTCACCCGAGAACTCCAGCGTAACACCCAGTTCCGCAGCCGACCACTCGATAAACTGACGGACGGAGTACTGTACGCCTGTCGCGATAACGAAGTCTTCTGGCGCATCCTGCTGCAGCATTAGCCATTGCATCCGCACATAGTCTTTCGCGTGCCCCCAATCGCGCAGACTGTCGATGTTGCCCATGTACAGGCACTCCTCAAGCCCCTGCGCAATATTCGCAAGACCCCGTGTTATTTTCCGCGTCACGAAGGTTTCACCCCGGCGCGGGCTTTCGTGGTTGAACAGAATTCCGTTGCACGCATACATCCCGTACGCCTCACGGTAATTCACAGTAATCCAGTATGAATAAAGTTTGGCCACGGCATATGGGGACCGGGGGTGGAACGGTGTGGTTTCTTTCTGAGGAATTTCCTGCACCAAGCCATATAACTCGGAAGTGGACGCCTGATAGAAACGTGTCTTCTTTTCCAGGCCTAAAAACCGTATCGCTTCCAGCAATCGCAGCGTCCCAATCGCATCGACATCCGCTGTGTATTCCGGCGATTCAAAGCTGACGGCAACATGGGATTGCGCGCCGAGGTTATAGACCTCATCCGGCTGAACTTCCTGAATGATTCGAGTCAGGTTGGACGTGTCGCTGAGATCACCATAGTGCAAGTGGAGTTGAGGGTTCGGATCGTGCGGATCCTGATAGATATGATCAATGCGTTGCGTATTAAACGACGAGGCGCGGCGCTTGATTCCGTGAACTTCATACCCTTTCTCCAAGAGAAACTCGGCCAGATACGATCCGTCTTGCCCTGTAATGCCGGTTATTAAAGCAGTTTTTGTCATTGTCTCGTTCCACAAAACTCAATCTGGCTGGTAGGACTCTCAGAAACAGCAAGAACACCCAGAATGCAACCCGGCGGCAGGAAACGGCATTGAAACCCGTTGAACTTTGCGAAATGCTGGCGCGCGTTAAACAGTCTTTTGTTGAAGGACATTGAAAAATGCGGATAGCGATGATCGGCACAGGTTATGTTGGCCTTGTGTCGGGCGTTTGCTTCTCGGATTTTGGCCATGACGTTATTTGCGTCGACAAAGCCGAAAAGAAAATCGAGATGTTGCAAGCCGGCCAAGTTCCCATCTACGAACCGGGACTTGATGTCCTGATGGCCAAGAATGTAGCAGCGGGGCGGTTGAGTTTCACGACCGATCTGGCTGCTGCCGTGGACGGTGCAGACGCAGTTTTCATTGCCGTTGGAACCCCAACCCGGCGCGGCGACGGGCACGCTGATCTGACCTACGTGATGGCCGCCGCGCAAGAGATTGCTCAGTCGGTCACCGACTACACCGTGATCGTCACCAAATCGACCGTGCCCGTCGGCACCAACAGAAAGGTGCACGAGGCTGTTCTTGAGGCCAATGCGGATGCAGATTTTGACGTCGCTTCAAATCCTGAATTCCTGCGCGAAGGGGCGGCGATTGACGATTTCATGCGCCCCGATCGCGTTGTCGTTGGCGTTGAAAGCGACCGCGCCGCCGAAGTTATGGCCGAGATTTACCGGCCGCTTTATCTGCGAGACTTCCCTATCCTGACGACGGATCTGGAAAGCGCCGAGATGATAAAATACGCGGCAAACGCGTTTCTTGCGACCAAGATTACTTTCATCAACGAAATCGCCGGCCTGTGCGAACGTGTGGGCGGTGATGTCAAAGAAGTCGCGCGCGGCATTGGTCTGGATGGTCGTATCGGCAACAAGTTCCTGCATGCTGGTCCGGGTTATGGTGGCTCATGCTTTCCTAAAGATACCGCTGCTTTGGCGAGGATTGGTCAGGAACACGCTTATCCGATGCAGATCACCGAAACGGTTATGCGCGTGAATGACGGCGTCAAACACCGCATGATCGAGAAAATTCGCGACGTATGCGATGACAGCTTCAACGGTAAGACCATCGCGGTTCTGGGTGTTACGTTCAAACCCAACACAGATGATATGCGTGATGCCCCGTCGTTGACCATTGTCCCCGCACTGATCGGCGGAGGCGCAACGGTTCGGGTTGTGGATCCGCAGGGTCGGGCCGAAGGATTAGCCTTGTTGCCGGGCGTGGAATGGTGCGACGACCCTTATACCGCAACCACCGATGCGGATGCGGTCGTATTGCTGACCGAATGGAATGAGTTCCGCGCCCTGAACCTGTCGGACATGGCACGTTCAATGAAGTCCCCCCGGATGGTGGATCTACGAAACATCTATTCGAAATCGGCTGCCCGGAAATCGGGATTCGAAACCTATATCGGTGTGGGCCGCTGACCGCCGCTTTAAGAATTGGCGTACAGCGGCACAGAACTGTCTGCTCCCTCGGCCAGGGCCTTGCTCTGATCTTGCCGTACCCGCTCGTAAAGCGCCAACGCCTCGGGTGAAAACAGCGTTTCTGGCGCAGGTACCGGCACGAAATTGCTTTGCGTATCTTCGCCCCGTGCCAACAGGGCATAATCGCGTTCGGCCACCAATTGCTCTGCATTCGGGTTCAGATAGCGGATGGCCAGACCAATCCGCCGGTCATCCGAGCGGTTTGGTCCGGAGCCGTGGATGGTCAACCCGTGGTGCAGCGACATCTGACCCGGTGCCAGCTCGATATGGGTTTTATCCTCATCCGCGACCTCTACCGCGATCTCCTGCCCGCGCGACAATAAATTCGTATCCGAATAGGTGTCGTTATGCGGAAGGATCGGGTTCTTGTGGCTGGCGCTTACGAAATCCATACATCCGCTGTCACACGTTGCAGGAGACAGCGCGATCCACGCGGTCACCTGATCCGGCGTTTCGCCCATCCCCCAATAGGTCAGATCCTGATGCATACCGACTGTTTGGCGGGTGTGCGGTTCCTTAACAAAAAACTCGGCCGACCAAACCATGATATCCGGCCCCAGAATACCCTGAACGATATCCAGCACCCGAGGGTCCGTTGCAACACGCGCTGCCAGCGGCATAACAAGATGTGCGTTGACCCGTTTATAGGTATTCAGGGGTAGCGGAAGATCTGCGCCAAGCCAGTCTTTCTCGATCTGTTCGAACTCTGCCCTGATCTCGGACGTTTCCTGTTCCGAAAACGTAGTGAGCGGGTAAAGATATCCGTCCTCCCAATAGCTTTCTATCTGCTCAGGCGTCAGACTGCCAATCGGCGCGGAATTCAATGCAGACATGCGTGTCTCCTTCTCAGGCATGTCTTCAAAGCTTAGACGTTATCCGAAGTAAGGCAGAATGTTGTGTCTTGCCCGTGAGGATAAGTTGAGCTTAGCCTGAATTCATGTCGTCCCGCATCCCATCCCTCAATTGGCTTCGTGTCTTCGAGGCTGCGGCCCGCACCGAAAGCTTTGCGCGCGCGGCTGGGCAGTTGAACATGTCTTCAGCCGCCGTCAGTCAGCAAGTCAAAGCCCTGGAAAATCAACTGGGAACGCCCCTGTTCCATCGCCATGCCCACTCTGTGACACTGACCGAGGCAGGTCGCGCCTATTTGCCTTCGGTCCAGCAATCGCTTTTGATGCTGGAAACGTCGACCACGGGTCTTTTTGGCGAAACGCGCGGGCAACGCTTGTACGTTCAGTCGGTGCTTTTGTTTGCGCATGGTATTCTGGCCAGCGGGTTGCCAACGTTTCAGGACCTGTACCCCAGGATCAACCTGTCTTTGACGACCGGTAATCTGACGGCAGACTTTGCCAATCGATTTACCGATCTTCAAATCGTTTTCGGAAACCCGACACTTTTCGGCACTGAGGGCGACGAATTGTTGCGCGAACGCCTTTACCCCGTCGCTCCGCCAGATATCGCGGATCGCATCCATAGCCCTGAGGACCTGTTTCAGTTCACCCTCATCGAAGTTTCAACCCATCGCGCCAGCTGGCTTCATCTGTTCGAAACACTGCGCCTTCCAGCTGGGCGGGCCCGGTTTTTCTTTGCCGACAATTCCATAATGGCGGCTGAGCTATCCGCCAACCGAGGCGGTATTGCCTTGGCGCGTGCCCCTGCATCTGACCGGGTCATGGCCCTGTCGGGCCTTGTGCCCTGCCTGCCCGGCATCGACGTTGCGGGGCAAGAAGCCTATCACCTGATTTACCCGTCCAAATCTGCTTTGCGACCCCCCGCCCGCGACTTTCGCAACTGGATCATGGATTACAGTGCTGCGGTCCAGACACGGTAACGTCCCTGCCCTGTCACCTCGCGGATCAAACCGCGCGACGTGAAAAGGTCAATGTTACGCTGCGCGGTCGCTCGTGACGCCTTGGTCAATTCTTCAGCCAAAGGAACCGAAACCATTGGCCACGCGGCTAGCACATCAACCAGCATTGGCGGGGTTTTCCCACTCAGATCGGACGTCAGATCCCGAGCACGGAGTTCCCACGCGCTGACACGGTCCAAGTGAAGCAATGCAGCCAAAACGGCCTGACCTAACCCCTTGATCCATGCACTTAGCTTATCGTTGACCTCTCCAACCCCACGTAAAGCACCCGGTCCAGACAGTGCAACCGGCATGAAAAGGGCGCCTCCCCGGCCCATCGTTGCCGCGTGTCGGGCGGCAATGACCGCAGCCTCTGTGTCTTGTCCCATGCCCTGAGACAGAGCGCGCCATGCGTGGAATGCAATCGCTGCTTGCGTAACCGGGTGCAGGCTTGCAACCCTGTCCATCACGTCCGCCAAATCAGCAATCGCCTCGGGGACCTCGTCCATGTCAAGCGCCATACGATCAAGAAATGCGGTCAATCCAGTGGTCCAGCCACCCTCGGCCGGGCCAGCTCCGGTTGTCAGGCGTCTGACGGCCCAACCTGCCCGAAACAACGCCTGAACGTCATCTCCGGTCGATCCGATCCGCAACCCTGTCCACAGCGCCAGACGATCAACGCCAATCCGGTCACCGGTCCACCAACCTAGGTCTGAAACATCCATCAGTGCCAACCGATGCGTCCATCCCTCTGGACCCGCTCGTAGTCTCTCGTCCAGAGCCCCGAAACTTGCCGCAAGATCCGCCAGTTCATAGGAGAGTTCGGCCTGCGCGGCCCGCCAATCCCTGAAGTCGAACAGTGTTCTGCGATCGGCCTTCGGGCCCGGTGGCAGAAAATCTTCGTCAATCTCGGCGTCGGCGGGCAGAAACCACAGATCGTCTTCCTCTGGCGGATCAGCATCATAGATGCTGCGCGGCCCCAGCGAGTCGTCGTCTTCCGGGTCTGGCCTGACAGGTTTAGTGGTCATACCCGGCATATTTCGGGTATTTCCACCAGTTCACAAGACGTTTCTGCAGCAGATTGATCAGCTGGCGAAACTTGAGGTCAGAATATCCAGCTGCCCTTCCAGAGGTGTCTGCGGATTGCTGCCAATCAGCATATAACCATAGCCACCTTCGGACCATGTCGCCGTTGCCAGACCGCTAAGCTCGGCAAGATTGACGTCCTTACTGGGGGCACCCTCACCTTGTCGGATGATACAAAAGGCGAAGGGTTGGCCTTGTTCGTCGGCAAATACCACCTGAACCAGCGGTTTGCCATTGAATGACAAAACCTGCGCGCGTTTCAGTTCCATTCCTGGCAAAGCTTCAAGCGTTTCGCGGTTCAAGGACCGTCCCAGCTCTGCCTCTGCCAAATCGAACTGCATTTTCAGCGCCTGTTCCGAGTTGTCCAGCGACGCAATCGTGTCTGGTACATAAAGCGACTGATAGATCGCCGCCTGCTGCGCCCAACCCAGAGGTTCAGGCCGGGTTGTCCAGAACGTTGCTGACACAGCGACAACTGCCACCGAAGCCGCAACGGCCATCAGGCGCCACGGTCCGCCTGAAGAATGCGAAGATTCCACCGGCTGCGGCTCTGGCAGCTCAACTTTCGGCGCCTCGGCGGGCACCTTTTCAAATACCGCCTGCACCATAGGTGCGAACGGGTCCAGCGCCATAAGGCGCGCCTCGAGCTCAGGGTCGTCCTCGACCGCGTGTTCAATCGCGGTTGCCTGGTCGTCATCCACTGTGCCTTCCAGATACGCTATCAGCGTCTCATCGGAAAACTTCATTTGCCACTCCGTCGAACGGCGTCTGCAGCACTTAGCTGCATCACGGTTTTAAGTTTCTGCCGGGCGTTAGACAACCGGCTCATAATGGTTCCAATCGGCACATCCAGCATCGCAGCCGCTTCGCGGTAGCTATAGCCCTCAACGAACACAAGCATGACCGTTTCCCGCTGCGCTTCAGGCAGGTGCATCACTTGAGTAAACACCTCAGCTGCGAAAATATTCGTTTCCGAGTCAGCTTCAGGCGAAATTAATTCTGCTTCGGGTGTGACCGACAGCGCCTGCGCCTTCCGAACCGAGCGCGCCCGGACTTCATTCAGCCAGATCGAGCGGCAGATCGTCATCAGCCAACTGTCCAACCGGTCATGTGATGTCACTTGATGATGGCGCTCGAGCGCGCGAAGGCAAGTGGATTGCAATAAATCGTCGGCTACGTCGGAGGCGCCGGACAAGGCCAGCCCAAACCGCCAGACGCGTTTTGAATGCGTCTGTATCGCGCCGCGTACGGCTTGTTCGGAACTAATTGCACCAACCATTGAATAAATAGTGACCTGTGTGTGTTTGACATTCACGAGCCGGGCCCGCCTGGTCAGAATTGACATAACCCGTGGAGGAAAGAAATGAAACTTCTGTTGAAAGCAGTCACGATTGCGTCGGCAATTGTTGCAACGCCAGTACTGGCCGAGCATTGGACCCTGTCGCCTGAAAACTCTCATTTGGCGTATGGTACCATCAAGAAAGATACCGTGGGCGAGGTCAATTCCTTCACCAACCTTTCCGGTCACGTGGGTCCAGATGGCAAGGCCGAGATCGAAATCGATCTGTCGTCGGTCGAAACGAATATCGACATCCGTAACGAGCGGATGATCGAGCACGTCTTCCGCAAAGCGGGCACTGCCGCCCTGAAGGCCGAGTTTGACATGGCCGAGGTCAAGGCGCTTGGAGTAGGCGAAACCGCGGTAATTGACGTCGAAGCGGTACTTACGCTGGTGGGGACAGACGTGGAATTCGAGGCAGAAATGTTCGTTGTCCGCGTATCCGAGACGTCGGTTATGGTGTCAACCAATGACATGGTGTTTATCAGCACCGAAGACGCAGGCGTGAATGCAGGTGTCGACAAGCTGATGGAACTGGCCAGCCTGCCCGGCATCACCCGCACCGTACCAGTCACTGCGCGCTTGTTCTTCAACATGGATGAAAACAAAGCCGAGGCAACACCCGCTGCCGCTGCAACCCCGGTCGCCGTCGCTGCGGTGGAAGGCGACATTAAAGCCGGTAAGAAAGTCTACCGCAAATGCAAAGCCTGCCATCAAATCAAAGAAGGCAAGAATGGCGTTGGACCGTCATTGTACGGAATCGTCGGTGCACAAGCAGCACAAGCGGAAGGGTTCAAATACTCGGATGCTCTGAAGGCGTCAGGGCTGGTCTGGAACCCTGAAACTCTGGCTGCCTTTTTGGCTGACCCCAAAGGGGCCCTGCCCGGCAACAAAATGCAGTTCCCCGGCCTGAAGAAAGAGGAAGACATCACCAACGTGATTGCCTATTTGCAGGACGAGGCGCAGAGCTAAGGCTCAAAACCGTTTCCCTCACCTGCCCCGCCGCGCTATGCCTGTCATAACCAAATGACAGCGCAGGGGCGGGGCATGAACGAGACGGTCAAACTGGAACTGGACGAGATTAAGGCCCTTAGCCTCAACATCTTGACGAAATCCGGTTTTGGAACGGACCACGCTAACGCAATTGCAGGGATGCTTGCGACCTGTCAAATCGACGATTGCCAGTCTCACGGGTTGTTCCGCCTGTTCATGTGCAACGACACCATGAAAGCGGGCAAGATCGATGGGCGTGTCGCGCCGGTGTTGGAACATTCGGACAATGCCATCGTTCGGGTGGATGCGCAGGACGGCATGTCCTTGCTGGCCTTCGAACAGGCGCTGCCGGTACTGATCGAGAAGACGCGAACCCACGGCATTGCCGCCATGGCGATCAACCGCTGCTTTCACTTCTCGGCGCTCTGGCCCGAGGTCGAGCGCTTGTCTGCGGTTGGCCTGGCCGCGATGGCGATGGTGCCCAGCCATTCCTGGGTCGCCCCTGCGGGGGGCACGCGCGGTAGCCTCGGCACCAATCCGCTGGCCTTCAGTTGGCCGCGTCAGGGGCAAGACCCGTTTACCTTCGACTTTGCCACCAGTGCCTTTGCCCGCGGTGAAATTGAACTCTATCGACGCGCGGGCAAGCCCCTGCCCGAGGGTGTGGCCATCGACAAGGACGGCCAACCCACGACCGATCCACAGGCGGCGATGGAGGGCGCGATGCTGACCTTTGGCGGCTATAAGGGCTCGGCCCTGTCGATCATGATCGAGCTGATGGCAGGCCCTCTGATCGACGATTTGACCAGCCTTGAAAGCATGGAATACGCCGAAGGCGCGGGCGGCGCGCCCTATCACGGCGAGATCATTCTTGCTTTTGATCCGGCCCAGTTCAGCGGTGGCCGTTTGGCCGCAAATGATACCCGCGCCGAGCGTTTGTTCGCCGATATCATCGGTCAGGGCGCACGCCTGCCCTCGCAAAGGCGCTTTGCCGCAAGGGCCCGCAACACTGAACGTGGTTACGTCGAAATTGCCAAAACGCTGCACGACGATTTGCAGGCGCTAGCCGCTCAGGTGTAAGGCCTCTTTCCCTTCGGCATATGGCTGGCTAAGTAGGTCCTCCGGATAATATTCAGGAGGCCCCCTTGGACCGCATCGCCCGCACCATCGCCACAGAGATCAGCGCCCGCCCCGAACAGGTCGGTGCTGCGGTGAAATTGCTGGACGAAGGAGCCACCGTTCCCTTTGTCGCGCGGTACCGCAAAGAGGCAACCGGTGGATTGAACGACACTCAACTGCGCACGCTGTCTGACCGGCTGACCTATCTGCGCGAACTTGAAGCGCGGCGCGAAACGATTCTGGGCTCGATTAAGGATCAGGGCAAACTGACCGACGATCTTGTCAAGTCCATTACTCGGGCGGACACAAAGGCGCAGCTGGAAGACATCTACCTGCCTTACAAGCCCAAGCGCCGCACCAAAGCCATGATCGCGCGCGAAAACGGGTTGGAGCCGCTGGCCGATACGATCCTGACAAACCGCTCGGCCAAACCTGAGGCACTGGCCGAGCGCTATGTAACCGAAGCCGTGCCCACCACCAAAGATGCCTTGAACGGCGCGCGTGACATCATCGCCGAGCGATTGACCGAAGATGCGAACTTGCTTGGCGATTTACGCGGCTTCATGCAACGCGAAGCGTATCTGACGTCCAAAGTCATCGACGGCAAACAAAAGGAGGGTGCCAAGTTCAGCGACTATTTTGAGCATGTCGAGCTTTGGGCGAATACGCCCTCTCATCGCGCGTTGGCGATGCTGCGCGCGTCCAAGGATGGTATTGTTACACTTGATATCGCGCCTGAACCCGAGACAGGAGTGGCGCACGCCGAGGCCATCGTTGCTGCGTGTTTGCAGACGCGCAGCGATGCACCCGGAGACGTGTGGCTTCGCAAGGTGGCGGGTTGGACGTGGCGGGTTAAACTGTCCCTGTCCCTTATGGTTGAATTGATGGCCGATCTGCGCAGCAGGGCGCAGGATGACGCAATTCAGGTGTTCTCGAATAACCTCAAGGATTTGCTGTTTTCCGCGCCAGCAGGTGCCAAGGCAACGCTGGGATTGGACCCCGGCATTCGTACCGGTGTGAAGGCGGCTGTTGTCGACCCAACCGGCAAAGTCATCGCCACCACCACGCTGTATCCGTTTCAACCGAAAAACGACCTGAAGGCCACGCAGACAAGCATTCTGGCTATGATCGAAGCGCATCAGATCGAGTTGATCGCGATCGGCAACGGCACAGCAAGCCGCGAAACTGAGAAGATGGTCGCCGACACGTTGAAACTGCTGCCCAAGTCAGTGAAAGCGCCCACCAAGGTGGTGGTTTCCGAGGCGGGCGCTTCGGTATACTCGGCCTCGGAACTCGCGGCGCGTGAGTTTCCCGATCTGGATGTGTCACTGCGCGGCGCTGTTTCAATCGCACGGCGCCTGCAAGATCCGTTGGCCGAGCTGGTCAAGATCGAACCCAAATCAATCGGAGTGGGCCAATATCAGCACGATGTGGATCAGCACCGGTTATCGCAGTCGCTGGCATCCGCCGTCGAAGATGTCGTGAACGCCGTCGGGGTGGACCTGAATACCGCGTCTGCTCCGCTCCTTTCACACGTCTCGGGCCTGGGGCCTGGCCTTGCCGAAGCCATCGTGTCACATCGTGACATCAACGGCCCGTTCGCCACGCGGTCCGAACTTTTGGACGTCGCGCGGTTGGGACCACGCGCCTATGAACAATCCGCAGGGTTTCTGCGCATCCGGGACGGCAAAGAGCCCCTGGATGCATCCTCGGTGCATCCCGAATCCTACGACGTAGCCCGGCGCATCGTTTCTGCCTGCGGGCGAGACATTCGGCAGATCATGGGGGATGAACAGGCCCTGAAACGACTGAAACCGCAGCAATTCGTCGATGCCAGATTTGGCCTTCCGACTGTCCAAGACATCTTTGCCGAGCTTGAAAAACCCGGGCGCGACCCGCGTCCAAGTTTTGTAACAGCGACTTTCCGCGAAGGTGTCGAGGAGATTTCCGATCTAAAGCCCGGAATGGTTCTGGAAGGCACCGTGACCAACGTCGCCGCCTTCGGCGCGTTTGTTGATATCGGTGTTCATCAGGACGGGCTGGTGCATGTCAGCCAGTTGACCGACAGGTTTGTCAAAAATCCCCATGACGTGGTCAAAACCGGCCAGATTGTCACAGTGGCCGTCGTCGATGTGGACACCAAGCGCAAACGCATTGGTTTGAGCATGCGCAAGAAAAAGGGATAGCCTTGGGTACGCTGCACAAGCAAAAAACCCCGGCAATTCAGCCGGGGTTTTCAGAAATCTACAGTGCGGCGAACGCCCTTTTACTCGACGATCTTGTGCGAATAGCCAGCCGTTTGTGACGCGTGGAAGTCTTCGACCCAGTCAACGGTAAACGCGTAGTCATCCTCGGTCAGCGGCTTGTGGCAGGCCATGCACGGAGCTTCGTTCACACCAGCCTTGTTCGAGCCGTCGACTTCAAAGACCGAATAACGCCAATCGTCATTCTTATAGATTTCAGGGACATCATCCCCCCAACCGTCGCGCTTTTCCATTGCCGTAAATAGCTTACGCTCGCCAGCAATCAATTTACCCTCAGCGTCCTTTAGCAGATTACCATCAGCGTCTTTTTTAGCGTCGTAAATCTCGACCAGGAAATACGAACCAGGTTTGAACGGCAGACCGGTCTTGACCCCTTCAAGCGCCAAATCGTTACCGCTGAAGAACCGAACCTGTTTACGGTCGTCATAGCCTTTGCGGTGATAACGGGTGAACGTGGTTTCATGATCCTTCGGGAACGCCATCAACGATCCGTCAAGACCCGTTTCATTGCTGGCAACCGCCCCAGCTTCGCCCCCGGGCAGGCTGGCGAAATAAGCGGCCAGATTATCGATCTCTGCATCGGACAGGTTCGCTGCGATGGCGTTCATCAAATCATCCTTGCGGCTTTCGGTTTTGAACGCCATCAACTGCTTTTTGATGTAGCCTTCTTTTTGACCGGCAAGGTTTGGGAAGTTGTCGGCCGTACTGATACCAGCACTACCGTGGCAGGCGGCGCATTGCGCGGCCGTTTCACTACCAGCCTGGATATCTCCGGCATTCACAACGGTCCCCAGCGAGGTGCCAACTATGGCGGCCCTTAGTGCGGCTTTTACCAACGATTTCATCAAATGTCCTTTCACTGGCTGGCAGCCGCCCGAAACATGACAAACGGCGATGCTTGCTGTGGTCAGGACATTAGGCACATGAACTACGCACGCAATGGATGCACCGTTCACAAACGCGCACAAAAAAATGAGACCATTTTTAAGCTTGGTGCAGGCCGAAACGGGTCATTCGATCCGCATAGCTTCGGTTTCGATTTTTATGTTCACAAGGTCACCCACAAGGCCATTCTCGACCGCGTAAGTCATGCCATAGTCGCTGCGTTTGATGGAGGCTTCTATCGAAAGCCCAAGCACAAACCGTTTGTGCCCAAATGGGTAGGGTTCAGCCTTGTTCAACTTCACGTTCAGTGTCACCGGCTGGGTCACGCCCAATATCGTCAGGTCTCCGGTCACTGTGCCCGCATTGTCCGTGGCGGCTGTACCAGACTCTGCGACAAAGGTGATTTCGGGGAACTCCGAGACATGCAGAAAATCCTTGTTTTTAACGTGCCCGTCACGCGCCTTGTTAAAGGTGTTGACGCTTTTGGCGTCGATCGCGACTTGAACATTCGCCAGTTCCTGCGTCTCGGTGTCATAGTCGAAAATACCCTGCACATTGCCGAATATCCCCAGCGTGTCGGCATATCCAATGTGTTCTATGGTAAAAAACACTGTCGTATGTTCGGGGTCCAGTTCGTAGCTCGCCATTTCGGCGGCCGCTGCGATTGGAGAGGTTGCGATCAGAAAGCTTAAAGCAATATTGCGCATGGCTGGTCCCTTGACGATTGTCGAACTAGATAAAGGTAGTCAAACAACCATATAGCCCGCGCCCTGCACCGACAAAGTAAACTAAATGCGCTTAACCCGTCTAACTTGTGCCACTTGGAACATTCACCGCGCCAAGGGAGCGGACAAGCGGGTTGATCCCGATCGTATCCATCGAACCATCGCTTCTGATCTGGCCCCTCTTCGGCTGGACGTTTTAGCCTTGCAGGAGGCCGATGGCGAGTGCCGGCCACATGCGCGAATTTTAGACATGCGCCGTATACAGGGCGACACCGGCTTGGTTTACCAGCATGATCAGCATGCGATGCGATGGGGATCACAAAGCGACGGATTCCTGGGAACCATTCTATTTCTTCATCCGCTTCTTGAGGTAACCCACCGCGATGTTGTCGATCTTCCGGGGCATTGCCACCGCGGCGCGGTCGTGGTCGAGACCCTGCGAGACGGCGTCGATATGCGAATTCTCTCTACGCATTTATCGCTGTTCCAACCCTTGCGCGTCATACAAATGCGTATCATCGGGCAATATTTGCCGCGCCGCCCTAAGATGCAGACAATTCTTCTGGGTGACTTGAACGAATGGCGGCCGTGGGGTGGTTTGATGTTTCACAGACGTCTTGTTGGGCAAAAGCTTGCAGGACCCGCGCGGGCGACCTTTCCGTCACGCCGCCCTTTGTTGCCTCTGGACCGAATTATGACTGATCGGCCTGATGGGGTCTTTGATGCACAGGCTATGTCGACGCCGAATCTGCGCATGGCGTCAGACCATTTACCATTGATTGCTTCGGTCAAGGTTTCGTGATCACCTGAATAATGACGCTCGGCATTTGTTAAGAGATTAGTCAAAAGGGAAATCTACGCTAGATCACAATAGATTATGACACCGCAATCCAAAGTCCAAGCGTCACAGCGCGTGACAACCGACCGCCAGTCTCTCTGGCTGATGTCGCCCCTGACCTCCTTTTGGCTTCAGGTAGGTTTGATTGGGTGTGGGCTGACAATCTTGGCATGGTTAACCCTGCCAACCGTTTTTTGGGTTCTACTTGCGTTCTTCGTGGCCTCGGCCCTTGCCGGGCTGGGGTTGGCAACTTCGTACCCTCACAGGTTGCTGGGCCTTTGCAATACCGTAACCTTGCTGCGCGCGGCCCTTGTGGCGTTCCTTTTCGGCACGCTTTTTGTCGCCGACACTGTGTCGGGCTGGGTGATATTCTGTATCGGAACAAGTGCATTTGCGATGGATGGCCTGGACGGCTGGCTGGCCCGTCGCTCTGGACTGAAATCCGATTTTGGCGCGCGGTTCGACATGGAAACCGATGCCGCCTTGGGTGCAGTGCTTGCGCTGTGGCTGATGCTATCCGGAACCACACAGGCCGAAGTTCTGATCCTTGGTTTTGCTCGCTATGCCTTTGTTATTGCTGGTTGGGCAATACCCCGACTGCAAGGAGAGCTTAGGCCATCCTTTCGTCGCAAAACCATCTGCGTGGTACAGATCACGGCACTTTTGATCCTCATTTGCCCGTTGGCACCTCACTTTCTGATCGCGCCGATTTCCATCAGTGCGTCAATCGCGCTGAGTTACTCATTTGGCGTGGATATCCGTTGGCTGCTGAGCCGCAACTCATGAGGTTATCTTTCGCACTTGTCCTCGGCGCTCTTTTGGTCTTTTGCGCTTTGGTCCTGCCGAACCATCCCGGCACAATGAATTGGTCTGCGGTGAATCGCTGGCCGCTGGAATTACCCGTGATCCTTTTGTTCATGATCGCATTCGGAAGGATTCCTGGGGTGGCGTCAATTCTGGCGGCCCTTTTGATCGCAGCCAGCCTGATGAAACTAGCTGACTACGCCACGTTCACCGCGTATAACCGCACCTTTAATCCAATCGTCGATACATTTTTGATCGAGGCAGGTTTTGGCTTGTTGCAAGACAGTGTTGGCAGGCCCTTGGCCATAGCGATGGCTGTGACAGGCGGCGCGCTGGTGGCCATCTATTTCGTATTGCTGCGATTTGGGTTGAAAGCCTGGGGGTCTCTGTCACCCCCCGTTTGGGCGAAGACGGCTGCGGTGCTTGGCATAATGATCACAGGATCCTGGGCCGTGGCGGACGCCGGGCATCACCTTAAATACTGGCGTTTTGATCAAAGCCCTCCGGGCACGGCGTGGACATCCCGGCTGGTGTTCAAGCGTGGGACCGAGATGCAGGCAACCGTTGACGATCTGTCTGTGTTCCGTCGCGAGGCGCGGGCAGATCCGATGCGCCAAGCGCAAGGTTTGCTGGATAGGCTTTCGGGCCGCGATATTCTACTGATCTGGATTGAAAGCTATGGCCGCGCGAGCTTTGATAATCCACTGTATTCCGACACCCACCTGCCGACGCTACAAAGCGCCGAGACGGCCCTTACGCAAGCGGGACTGTCCGTCAAAAGCGGCTGGCTGACCTCACCCACGGCAGGTGGCGAAAGCTGGCTGGCACATGGCGCCTTGTCGACCGGACTTTGGACGTCGGATAACGGACGCTACAACGCGATGCTGGTCAGCAATCGAAAGTGGTTGTTCCACTATGCGCGGGATGCCGGCTATCGCACGGCGGCGATCATGCCTGCGATTACGCTGGCGTGGCCCGAAAGCGCCGTGATGGGGTTCGATCACATATTTGCAGCCGCGGACATTCCTTATCGCGGAAAACGTTTTGGCTGGGTGACTATGCCTGATCAGTTCACTCTGGCGACCTATAAGGATTTGCTACCGCCCGACCCACGGCCTGATTTCATTCAAGTTGCGCTGATCTCGTCTCACGCACCATGGACACCGATCCCGCGGATGATCAGGGATCAGGACCTGGGCGATGGAACCGTTTTCACACCGATGGCCGAGCAAGGCCCCCCCGCGCGCGAGTTATGGCAGGATCACGATGATGTGCGGGACGCCTATCGCCGCGCGGTCGACTACAGTTTGCAAGCAGTGTTTTCGCATGTGGCAAAACTGGGTAAGCAAGCACCACTGGTTATTGTCGCAGGAGATCATCAAGCCGCAGGTTTTGTGGCTGGCAGTGACAATCGCGATGTCCCGATCCATGTTATCGGCCCCACAGATGTTCTGTCTTTGATTAACCACTGGGGCTGGGCTGACGGTCTAGCGCCCGCCGCAGATGGCCCGGTACGTCGGATGGATACGTTTCGCGATGATTTCCTGTTAGCCTTCACTTCTTCGGGGCAATTAGCGGGGAAACCGAGATGAGTGGCCGCCTGTTTCGCCTGTTCGGATCACTTGCGCTGTTGGGCGTCGTGTTGTGGTGGAGCGCGGCCGGAGAGGTCTGGGAAAGACTGCGCGAAGCTCAGCCGTTCTGGATTGTGATAGCAATCCTTGCCTTGAATTGCAGCACCCTATCAATGGCACGGCGATGGCAGCTAACCGCGCGGGCGTTGGAGCTGAAGATGACTTTCCGCGCAGCGCTAAAGGAATATTTTCTAGCCCTTCTCGCCAATTCCCTGTTACCCGGTGGTGTCGTTGGCGATGTCAGCCGTGCAATCCGAACACGCCAGCATGGCGACCTGAAACGCGCAGCGCAATCCGTCGTGGCCGAGCGGCTTATGGGTCAGGTGGCTCTGTTTGCGGTCCTTTTTGCCGGTCTGTCCGTTAGTTTGTTGTGGCCGGGTGGAATCGAATGGCCCAGCGGGACAGGATGGATGCTGGGAGCTGGCGTTACCCTGACTTTCGGTGTGTTGATCTGGCTGGCGTCGGCTCAAAAGACAGCCCGTTTTACGAAGTTCTGCCTTGTGCTGATGGTCCGCCCAGAGATTTCGGCTCATGCCATGACGGCCGCTGCTCTGTTGATCTTCGGCCTCTATGCATGCGCCCGTGCTACTGGAACAGAACTATCGATTGAGGCAAGCGTGACAGTTCTGCCCTTGGTCTTGTGCGCCATGCTGGTTCCGTTGTCGATCGCCGGTTGGGGATGGAGAGAAGGCGCCGCCGCCGCGCTTTTTCCCATACTGGGGGCATCGCCCGAAGCTGGGATCGCGATGGGTATCTGTTATGGTGCTGTGATGCTGTTGGCCGCCCTTCCTGCGGTTGCTTTTGTTTTTATGCCCTCCGAAGCTGAGTTGAACACAAATCCCTTGGAAAACGCATCATGAGCGCCGTTTTTGCGATACCCGGAGACAAAGACCAGCGCACCGGCGGTTATATCTATGATGCGACCGTATTGGATTTGTTGAACCAAATCGGCTGCCCAACCGCGCATCTGGAACTGCCCGGCAGTTTTCCGAATGCACCTGCGCATGACATGGAAACTGCGCTGAATGCTCTGCGGGCCGTTCCTGCCTCTACCCCGGTTATCGTGGACGGTTTGGCTCTGGGCGCCATGCCACCCGAAGGTGTCGCCAGTATTGCCGCACCTGTGATCGCGCTTGTCCACCATCCGCTTGGGCTGGAAACCGGAACAGATCCCGCCCGCGCACAGGATTTGATCCGCAACGAGGCCGCAGTGCTGGAACATGTCGCCCATGTCATCGTGACCAGCACCCATATCGGGGAGACGCTTTGGGCCGATTTCGGTGTGTCCCCTGATCGGATTACTGTGGCAAGCCCCGGCTTCCTGCGCCCCATGACTGGTTCAGCACCTGTTTCACCACCGCTGATCCTGAGTGTTGGATTATTGTCATCGCGCAAGGGCCACGACGTTCTGATCTCTGCTTTGGCGCAAATTGCCGACCTGCCTTGGCAAGCGGAAATTATCGGCCGCCCGCAAGACCCAAACTATACCGCAGAATTGCAATCACTGATCTCGAATGCAGGGTTAGCCAATCGTATCCAACTAAGGGGCGAGGTCGATGGTGCCGCCATCGAGGATGCATACCGACGCGCAAGTATGTTCGCTCTGGCCACACGATACGAAGGCTACGGCATGGTCCTGAGCGAGGCGATGCTGCACGGTCTGCCGGTTGTTTCCTGCGCAGTCGGTGCGGTCCCCGAAACGGTTGGCCATGCCGGGCGTCTTGTGCCCGCCGATCAACCCGATGCCTTTGCAGCCGAATTGCGCACCCTGCTGGAAGACCCGGATCAGTTGGTGAAAGCTGCGCAGGCTTCACTGGAACAGTCGGCAGGGTTGCCGAGCTGGCACGACACAACCCGGCATTTCGCCGATGTCATCAAACGGGTGGCCGAGTCAATTGTGCCGCCTTTCCCCTCTGGACCCACGAAATGAACTGGACCGCCTATGTTTGCTGTTGAAGTCCGCGACCATGTAATGATCGCACATTCCCTACCCTCTCCTGTTTTTGGCCCCGCGCAAGGGATGCACGGCGCGACCTTCGTGGTGGATGCGGCGTTTTACACCGAAGATCTGGATGAAAACGGTCTGGTCGTTGATATCGGCTTGGCCACCGAGGCTCTGGCCAACACGCTTGCCCCGCTGCGCTACGCCAATCTGGACGAAGTCCCAGCGTTCAAGGGCAAGATCACAACGACAGAGTTTCTTTGCTATCACATTTGGGATCAACTCAAGACGGTCGCAAAAACCAGCGGATTGGGCGACAATGGCCGCGTCAAACACATTCGGGTGCAGCTGCACGAAAGCCATGTGGCGCGTGGGTGGTATGAAGCAGACATCTGAAACCAGCTTTGAACCGGATTGGCTGAATCTTCGGGAACCAGCCGATCACCGGGCCCGCGATCCAAAACTGCTCGCTAGAGCCGCAGGCAGCGTTCAGGATGGGTCCGTTGTACTGGATCTGGGCAGTGGCACCGGATCAACGGCCCGGGCATTTGTTCAAGCAGGGTTCGGCAAGATGCGTTGGCGCTTTTTCGACAACAACGCGACCCTGTTGCGTATTGCAAGTGATCGCCATCCCGAAGCCGAATGCGTCGTCGGCAATCTCGGTGACGTAAAAAATCTGCCGCTCGGGGACGTCGGCCTGATCACGGCTTCGGCCTTGTTCGATCTTGTGCCCGAAAGCTGGATCAATGCTCTGATCCTCCGTGCAGCCGATGCGGGCATACCAATCTACACGGCTCTGAACTACGATGGCCAAATGAGCTGGACACCCAACGATGAACGTGACTGTGTCGTCACTCTTGCGTTCAACCGGCACCAGACGAACGACAAAGGTTTGGGACCAGCGCTGGGGCCGTTATCCGGGTCACGGTTTGCGGAATTGAGCGAAATAGTGGGCTACACTGTTGCTTCCGCACAAAGCCCTTGGCGGTTGGGGCCGCAAGAGACCCAACTGCATGACGCAGTTTTAGACGGAATCGCGCAGGCAGCCCACGAGGCTGGCGCGAAACACGCCCTCGATTGGGGAAGAGACAGGCGGGGCGCAGTCGCGGAAACGCTTGGGATGATTGGGCACACTGATCACTTATCGGTACCGCGATGACAGTCGCTCAACTCTATACAGAATGCGGAGAAACCAATGCACGACGTTGACGTAACACCCAGGGTTTGGGACCGCATTCTTGCCGTTCGAGCGGGTCATGGTTGTCTGTGCGATCCGGATTGGACGGAAGGCGAAAAGCGGGCTATCTCTGTCTACGGAGCGTTAGCACAGCCGAACCCCTCGGGTCAGGTAATCGGGCAGATCGGGCAATCACTGGACGGACGGATTGCAACTGTGTCGGGCGATGCCAAAGACATCTCGGGGCGCGAAGGGCTGGTACATTTACACCGTCTACGGGCTTTGTCGGATGCGGTTGTGATCGGCGTTAAAACTGCACTGCATGACAACCCACGCCTCACCGTTCGCCTCGTCAAAGGTCAAAATCCGGTCCGCGTGATCATTGACCCAAACGGGAGGATGCCAAACGATATCGGTCTGATGCAGGACATGAACGCCCGGTGCATAGTCATCCAATCGGTAGATGCACCGCGTCCCGACCATATCGAAGTGGTCAAGTTGCCGCGCACCCATTGGATTTCGCCAGCACAAATCCTGGGCGCCTTGCGTCAGCGCGGATTGAATCGCGTCTTGATCGAAGGTGGCGGCATCACGATTGCTCAGTTTCTTGAAGCAGGGCTGCTGACCCGGCTGCATGTCGCGGTTGCACCCCTATTGATCGGGGCCGGACCACAAGGGCTGACCACATCACCGGTCGCCAGCCTAGCGCAGGCCCTTCGGCCCAAGACGGACGTCTATGGTTTGGGTACCGACGTCCTGTTTGACTGCACACTGGAACCTCGACATGAACAAGTGGCCACCTACCCCTTACCCTGCCGGAACGCTGCTCATGCGTCCTAACGCGAATAAGTTGAACTTTGAACAATGACCGCCAACCCAGAACAGCCTACACGGGCTTTATGGATTACCAAAGCCGCTAGCACTGAAATACGCGAAACGGACATCCTTGATGGCCTGGACCATGTACAAGTGTCCACCCTGTTCTCGGGCATCAGCCGGGGCACCGAACGGCTTGTGTTTTACGGTCAGGTACCGCGCAGCGAACATGGCACCATGCGTGCGCCGTTTCAGCAAGGCGATTTCACCTTCCCCGTCAAATATGGCTACTCGGCTGTTGGCACCGTTCAATCCGGACCGCGTGAGGGTGAGACTGTATTCGCGCTATATCCCCACCAGACACGGTTCAGCATACCCTCACATGCGGCCATTTCGATCAACCCATCCGTTCCTCCTGCCCGCGCCGTGTTGGGGGCCAATATGGAAACGGCATTGAACATCATGTGGGACGCGGGCGTTTGCGCAGGCAGCAAAGTGACCATTGTTGGCGGCGGTGTTGTCGGCGCGCTGACCGGATACCTGTGCGCCAGAACGCCAGGAACCGAGGTTTGCATAGTGGACATCAACCCGGACAAGGCCGCCCTTGCCGGACAGTTGGGTTGTGCATTTGCCGCCCCCGAAAACGTGCCCGAAGACGCAGACATGGTCATCCACACCTCAGCCACCTCAAGCGGATTGGCGACAGCAATAAACGCTGCCGGTGTCGAAGCAACGATTATCGAGGCCAGTTGGTATGGTGATCACCTCACGACCGTGCCGCTTGGTGCCCGATTCCATCAAAGGCGGTTGCGGATCATCAGCAGCCAAGTCGGTCGTATCCCCGCACATTTGGGAGCGCGCTGGGACTACAAAATGCGGCTAACCAAGGCGATTGACCTGTTGGCAGACCCAGTTCTGGACGCATTGATTTCGGGTGAAACTGAATTCGCAGATCTTCCAGAGAATTACGGGTCTATTCTGGAAGATCCATCGACCCTCTGCCATAGAATACGGTATTCCAACAGATGACGTTGCCGCAGGAAGTTACTCCTTGGCTGTCGCCCAAGGCGTCTGAACACATGCAAGCGATGGCACGGGCCGCGCTTCGCGCCGGGGCCGGGTTGCAACAAGCCTTCAAGACCCGCGACACGCTAAACATTTCACAAAAATCCAAAGGCGACTTCGTATCCGACGCAGATCGCACGGCAGAAGCGGAAATCAATCTGCACCTGACCGCGACCTATCCCAAGTATGGTTGGCTCGGTGAAGAGACTGGAACGCGCGCGGGCATCGGGACGGCTTTGCGATGGGTGGTGGATCCGTTGGACGGGACGACGAATTTCCTGAAAGGTATTCCCCATTGGGCCATATCCATAGCGTTATGTGATGGCGACGATGTACTGGCTGCCTTGATCTACGATCCCCAGAAAGCCGAAATGTTCACAGCCGAACGCAGCTGCGGCGCATTTTTGAACGGGCGACAGATATCGGTCAGCGGCGAAGGTGATCTGACCGCAGCTTTGTTTGCCACTGGCGTCCCTGCCGGGGGGCGTGTGACCTATCTGAAACCTGCCCTTCAGGACCTTGAACGACTTATGCCAGAGTGTGCCGGTATTCGCAGAAACGGCGCTGCGGCCCTTGATCTTGCCTATGTCGCCGCCGGGCGGCTTGAAGGGTATTGGGAGCGGAACCTGGGTCCGTGGGACATGGCTGCAGGAATTCTGTTGGTGCAGGAAGCCAAAGGGGTCGTGCACCCGCTTTGGCCGGATCAAGACATCTTCTCGTCAGGCTCTTTTCTGGCAAGTAACGCAGCCTTGGCAAATACGTTCCGCAAATTCATTGTCTGAGGTGATCTTAGACAAATACCCCCGCCTGGTCACGCGCCTGCGTTTGTGATGAGGTCGTCTTTTGCAAGGTGGTCGATCAGGTGCCTGACGCGGGTCGTCATACGGCGATTTTGCGGGAAAAGAGCGGCGACGACATAAGGTGCCACACGGTAAGTAGCAAACAGTTCGATCAAAGCACCCGACCTGAGAGCCTCAGCTACTGTGTAAGCAGGACATCGTGCGATCGCCACACCATCCATCGCAAGACGCGCCGAAGCTGCGGGGGCATTGGCGCGCAACCGTCCGCTTACCGGAACCGCCACATCTTCGCCTTTGATATCGAACCGCCACAGCCCGGGCTCGGACATGTTCCCGTCAAGAATGCAGTCATGTGTCGCCAGGGCGCGTGGGTCTGTCGGCGTGCCTGCGCGGTCCAGATACGCGGGGGATGCGCATACGATTAAAGGCATTTGCCCCAGTTGACGCACTTTCAGTGAACTGTCGCGCATCGGACCTATCCGGATAGCGAGGTCCAGACCCTCATCAATGATCGACACCCTGCGGTCGGACAGGTTCAGGTCAATCTCGACCTCGGGGTGCTGTGTTGCAAAGGCCGCAAGTGACGGCGCAAGCCGCACCGAGCCAAAGCCGGTCGGCGCAGAAATCCGGATTACGCCGCGCAGTGATTTCTGGGCGTTTCGGACTGTTTCCTCAAGTTCGTCAAACCCATCCAGCAGCGGTTCGCACATTGCCAGATACGTCGCACCCGCATCTGTCAGGGATACGCTGCGTGTCGTACGGTTCAAAAGCTGCACGCCCAATGCCTCTTCCAGATCAGCAACATATTTGCTGACCAGTCGAGATGAACGCCCCATCCGCTGCGCCGCCAACGTGAAAGAGGCATTTTTTGCCACCAGCGCGAATGCGCGCATTCGATCAATCTTGTCCATTTAATTGCGCCCTTTCAGGGCCTAATTATTCGCAAAATCTGACAATTATCATCCAACTTCGCAAGAGTTATCTGTCCGTCAGACACAGCTTATGAATGACAGGAGCCAACAGATGTCCGACGCAGTTCGTATCCACCATTTCCCGAAATCAGGTCACGCGCATCGTGCTTTGGTCTTCGCCCAGCTCGCAGGAATTGCGCATGAGGCCATCTTTGTTGATCTGGCTGCCGGAGAGCACAAGACACCAGAATTTCTGGACATGAACCCAAACGGTCAAGTGCCGGTCTTGCAAGATGGCGATGTCGTCGTATCGGATTCGAACGCAATTCTGGTGTACCTTGCCCGGAAATATGCGTCTGACTGGATGCCCAGCGATCCAGTCGGAGAAGCTGCTGTCCAGAAATGGTTGACCCTTGCCGCAGGTGAAATTGCGTTTGGGTCATGTGCCGCACGTTTGATTACAGTCTTTGGTGCTCCGTTGGATGCCGATTTTGCCGCGGCCACCGCAGCCAAGGCAATGAAAAAGCTAGAAAATGGCCTTGAGGGGCGTGATTGGCTGGTTGGCGACCGCCCGACCATTGCAGATGTAGCTGGCTATTCCTACACCGCCCATGCGCCCGAGGGGAATGTCTCGCTTGACCCTTACCCAAACGTACGGGCCTGGATCGCGCGTTTCGAGGCCCAGGATGGCTTTGAACCGATGCCCTCCACCGCTGCGGGCCTCGTGGCCTGAACCAAACCTGCCCGAAACTTGAGTGTAAAGAGCTTCGGGCAAGGGTTCCCAGTGTTGGGAAATAAAGAAGGAGTGAACCGATGGTCGACGCAGATACCCCATTCCATGCCGGTGAACTGGCCGCACAAAAACGCGCGGGCGCGGATAATATTGCCACCATCGGAACACGCTATATACGCGATTTCATGCCCGAACAGCACCGTACGTTCTATCAGACGCAACCGTTTCTCGTCGTCGCCTCAGGTGACTCGGACGGTCAGGTCTGGGCAACAATCATCGAAGGGCCTGATGGTTTCATCGGGTCTCCTGATCCGGAACGCCTGACGTTGGATACACAAGTTGACCCGCTGGACCCTCTGGTACACAGCCTGCAGGAAGGGACCGATATTGGGGTCGTCGGGATCGAACTGGCCACAAGGCGCCGCAACCGTCTTAGCGGCCGGACCCGACGTTCAGACCAAGGGCTGATCATAGACATTCGCCAAACATTCGGAAACTGCCCGCAGTACATCAATGAACGCGACTGGTGGCGCGCCCCGCGAACCGTGCCCACAGAAGCCCAAGAATCCTACCATCTCAGCCCCGGCCAAATCGCTCGCATCCGTGCCGCTGACACGCTTTTCCTGGGTTCCGGTCATCACGCCCCGCAAAAGGCGGCCTCGGATGGGTACGACGCTTCGCATAGAGGCGGTGAGCCAGGGTTCGTGCGCGTGATCAGCCCAACCCGGTTGCGCATACCGGATTATTCCGGGAACAACTTTTTCAACACGATTGGAAATCTGCTGCAAGACCCCCGTGTCGGATTGTTGTTTGTCGATTTCGCAACCGGTGGACTTTTGCATCTGACCGGGCGCGCCAAGATCGACTGGGCGCCCGAAGAAGCGCGTGATCCAAACATTTTGCGCATGATCGACGTTACGATCGACGCGGTGATTGAACGGACCGAGGCACTTTCGTTACGTTGGTCAGCGGACCCTGCCCCGTCGCAAAACCTGACCGTAGTCGACAAGAAATCCGAGGCCGAGGGGATCACATCGTTCCACCTCGCTCCGGCCGAGGGCGATACTCTGTCACCCTTTCAAGCCGGGCAGCATTTGCCGATCGCCCTCGAAATACCTGCGCATGATGTAAAGATACGTCGGTCTTATTCCCTGTCGGGCAAACCCGGTGAAGACACTTACCGGATCACTGTAAAGCGCGAGCCAGGTGGGACTGCATCGCAATTCTTACACGACAGCATCAAAATAGGAGACACGATCGAAGCCCGCCCTCCGGCTGGTGATTTTCTGATACCTGATTCAACACGCCCTTTGGTTCTGGTCAGCGTGGGTGTTGGTTTGACACCAATGATGGCCATGCTGCATCGGTTGGCGCAACAGAATACCGGACGCCAGGTATGGTTCGTGCATGGCGCACGCAACGGTCGTCACCATGCACTGTCCCAAGAAACAGACCGCCTGATCTCGGCGACCCGCGGCGCACGGAAACGCGTGTTTTTCAGCCAACCCGACAGCGGCGATCTGGTTGGCCGCGATTTCGACGCAGAAGGCCGTGTCACGGCCGCAGAGGTTCTGGCGCTCGATACCGGTGCGGATGCGCTTTACATGCTTTGCGGTCCCGCCGGATTCGTGACTGATCTGAAGTTAGGTTTAGAAGCTGCCGGAATAGACGGAAGCCAAATCCACTATGAAACCTTCGGCTCTGCCTGACCGCTGCCGTTAGTCCAACCGCTGTTTGCTATGGTTGAGGCTAAGGATGTCGCGACGGCTGTAATGCCCTGCCGGGTCCAGTTTCAGATGTGCGGCGATAACCTGATCCACATCGATCTCAGCATAGAGCGTGATCTCTTCGCCCGTGACTGGGCCCGCAATCAATTTGCCACCGGGTGCCGCGATCATGCTACCGCCGTCGTTGATGACATCGCGCCCCTCGGTTACGTGTTTTCGCAAGGGGAAGCTGTCAGGAATGTCACTGCTGCGCAGCAGACCCGAAACCGAAACAACATAAACTCGCCCCTCCATCGCGATGAATTGTGTGATGTGGTCGGTTACGTCCAGATCACCTGGCCATGTTGCGATATGCAACTGTTCTCCCTGCTGGTACAGCGCTTGCCGGGCCAGAGGCTGCCAGTTTTCATAGCAATTCAAACCGCCGACCCGGATGCCTTTCCAATCCTGAACAGCCAGACCATGCCCATCCCCATCGGCCCATAGCAGCCTTTCGTGAAACGTCGGCTTGAGCTTGCGATGCACATTCACGACACCCTTGTCGGGCAGGATTGTCACCAACGAGGCATAAACCGAACCGCCCGAACCAGCCCGTTCAACGATCCCGGTCATGACGGCAACGCCAAGGTCAGTTGCCTCGGCACAGATAGCAGCAATCTCGGGGCCGTCGGTCGTAATCGCGGACTTCAGATAGGCTACATGCCCGATCTTCAGCAGCTCGTCATTATGGGCCACGCTCGGGGCGCGCAGCCATACGGGATAGCCGGACAAAAACACCTCGGGGAAGACAACCAATTCGGCCCCATTGGATGCCGCATCCCGCAGCAGGGCGATCAGCTTGTCCGTGCTGGCCTGTGGATCAAGAAAGACCGGAGCGGCCTGAACAGCGGCAACTTTCATAAGGCAATGTCCTGCTCGTTTTAACTATGACCCGCGCATGATCTCATCAGGCACGGGCCAGTGTGTCAAATCAGACGTTTAGCCCGGATTGGCCGGCGCTTTGTCCATTTCATCCGAAACCGGGCCCCAGGGTTGCGCAGAATTGCACCAGATCTGGATCGATGGCTTGACCCATGAACTGTCCTGCAACGTCCCCGCCTTTACCGCCGCAAGGTCACCAAAGGCCGGCATCTCGGTCGACAGGGGCGAGCCGCAATTGCCGCAGAAATTACGGGTCACCGGCTGCCCGGATGCCCCGTTCATCACATAGGTCCTGCGGCTGTCACCCTCGAATGCGATCGACGCGGTCGGCACCAGCACATTGGTCGAATAGGCCGAGCCGCTTTGCCGCTGGCAATCCGGACAATGGCAGACGACCATCATGGCAGGCTCATCGGCGCTAGAACTATAGGTGACCTGTCCGCACAGGCAGCTTCCTTCGATCTTGGGCATTGGTGTCTCCTTGCTGGTGGTTCTGATTTTATTGGGACTTCTCTTTTGTTGGCATCAGGTGGGCGGCCGATTGGTTGAACAGGGTTTCGTTCTGCTGCGCCGTGGCTTTGCCCGTGAATTGAGCGTTTTTGTGCAGGTTGATCGCATCACGAACGGCAGGGCGTGCCTTGATCCGTTGACGCCAGGCGGCAACGTTTGGAAAAGCATCCAATGAAACGCCTAAAGGTTTCGCGATGAAGGCCCACGGAAAACACATCATATCTACGATCGTATAGCGGTCGAACATATACTCGCGCCCCTCAAGCCGGTTCTCTAGGACCGCCAGAGATCGTTCGAACTCGCCCTTGTATCGCTTGTGGGAATAGGGCTGGTCCTTCGGCGCATAGTTCACAAAATGGCTCAGTTGACCGCCCATCGGACCCTGATTGGCTGCCTGCCAGAACAGCCATTCGGTAAAGGCGATCCGCTCGCGTGGGGTTTCGGGGCCGAATTGGCCGCTGCGATCTGCCAGGTACAACATGATGGCGCCGCTTTCGAAAACACTCAGCGGGCCACCGTCTGCGTCATGGTCCAGAATGGCCGGCATCCTGGCGTTTGGGCTGATCGCCAGAAAGTCGGGTTGGAACTGGTCGCCACCGCGCAGGTTCATAAGAATGGTGCGATGATCCAAACCAGTTTCGGCCAGCATGATCGCGACTTTCCAACCGTTCGGTGTGGGGGAGTAATAGAAGTCAATCATGATGCATCCGCCAGAGGGTTTGGGGTCAGGCTCGCGCGGACCTCGGCAGTGTGTTCGCCCAGTTCCGGCGCGGGGCGCAAGTCGGTCGCCGGAGTACCATGAAACACCGCAGCCGGCCGGGTCTGCCGCAGGCGACCGGCAGTCGGGTGGTCATATTCGACGAACATACCATTGGCCTCGAGCTGCGGATGTTGGCGCATCTCGCGTCGTGTCAGGACAGGGGCACAGGGGACACCCGCCTCTTCCAGTGCAGTCAACAACGTGTCACGGTCAAGGTCACGCACCATCTCTTGCGTCAAGTCCAGCCGCGCGTCCCGGTTGATGTCGCGCAACTCGGTCGTTTTAAAGCGTTCGTCGTCGATGATATCAGGGCGACCTGTGGCATGGGCCAGAGCCTCCCAATGTTTGTTCTGCATGATCGAAATACTGAGGTATCCGCCTTTCACCTCATAGATCAAATCATGGAAAGACTGGCTGGCCTCAACCTCCATCTCATCGCCCACAAAGGTGTGGCCGTTCATGTCCGAGGCCCAGAGGAAAGCCGCCACTGTGTCCAGCATCGACAGCGTGACCTTCTGGCCCTTTCCTGTGCGTTCGCGGGCAAACAGCGCGGCGGTCACCGCCTGACTGGCCTGTACCGCCGTCAGCTTGTCGGGCAGGATCGTGCGGACCAGACGCGGACGCTCCTCGTCCGATCCGGCCTGAACCGTGGTCAGCGCCGATAACGCCTGTATCAGCGGGTCATAGACAGGCTTATTGGCCAAAGGTCCGTCGAACCCGAACCCAGAAATGGACATATAGACCAGCCGGGGGTTGAGCACACTCAGCACTTCATAGCTAAGCCCAAGACGATCCACGACACCGGGGCGGAAATTCTGGATAAACACGTCGGCGTCCTGCACCAGCGTCTTGATCATGGCGATATCATCGGGATTTTTCAGATCGGCCAACACCGAGCGTTTGTTGCGGTTATTGTTCAGGTAAGAGGCCGAATGTCCCCCTCGGCGAGTCGCCACGTGACGGGTAAAGTCGCCGTCGGCGCGTTCGATCTTGATTACATCGGCTCCCTGATCGGCAAGGATCATCGTGCTCATGGGGCCGGACACAACGGCGGTCAGATCAATGACCCTGATGCCCGACAGGGGGCCGTTGCGCTGAATGTCACTGTGCTGGGCCATCGCCAAACTCCTGCAAACCTTAGTTTGAAGCTAGGTTGCGAAGGAACAGGTTTGTACTGCAAAAACCTCAGCAAGAGTTGAAAAAAATTCAATTCCTTTGCGTCAGCAACCAGTCATGGAACCGCTTGACATCGGACCGCATGGCACCATCGGGCCGCGCGACATAATAGCCGATATTGTCGGCGTCGGGCAGATCAAAAGGCGCGCACAGAACGCCAGCAGAAAGCAAAGAATCCACCAGCGGCCTGCGGCCCAAAGCAATACCCAAACCGTCCTGTGCCGCCTGAATCGTCAATTCATAGGTTTCAAGACTGTACCGCTGATTGGCCGCCGGAGGTTGAAACCCCCGCGCCTGGCACCAGTGATCCCATTCTGCATCCACGGTCGTATTTGCCAAAACCCGCTGGGTTTTCAAAACTTCCGCCAGCGCCATACCCCCAATCGTCTGAGCAAACGCAGGCGAAATCACGGGCACGATGACTTCGCGCATAAGCGGAGTTACAACCGTTTGAGGCCACTCGCCCATTCCCCGCCGGATTGCCAGATCAACATTTTCCCGTTCTAGATCAACCACACGTGTTGTGGTGACCAAATTGACCTCAAGATCGGGGTGGCTACGTTCAAGATCGGAAAGCCTCGGCAACAGCCAGCCGGCTGCAAAAGACGGCGTCAGAGTCAAAGATATCCGCTTGCGTCCCGGCATCGAACGGATGGCCTCGGTCGCGCGCAGTATCTCGAACATCGGCCCTTTGATCTGATCAAAAAACTGTGCGCCATCGGCGGTCAGAAACAGACGTCCCTTGCGGTTTTCGACCAACCGGACCCCCGATTCGGATTCAAGCGACTTGACTTGGTGGCTGATAGACGACGCCGAAACTTGCAAGCGTTCCGCTGCCTTGACGGCGCTGCCGGTCAAAGCAACCTCGTAGAAGGATTTCAACCCACCAAAAGGCGGAAAATAATCATGTGGAATGCGCGGTCTGACCTTGGACATGGCGCCATCTTAGCCATCGTTCGGGAGATGAACAGCCAGAGCAGATCAAATCCCTTTCGCACAGTACATGGCTATCTCATACAGTTTTTAGCAAACCAGAAAACGCTGTTTGGTTGATAACTCCGTGACGCCTATTCACTCGCGTCATATTACCTTTCCGGGCGTTTAACCATGTTCCTATGCGAATGCACAGAACATCGGCACAAGTGGTGAACTCCGGCGTCTGGGGATCGACCTCAAAGACGGGCCTATTTCTCTCAGAACTGGCGAAGTCAGAAAGCCCATTCCGGGCTCAAGCCGCTGTTTTGACATCTCTTCCTCAGTTTATGAGAACTCTTCTTCCAACAATCCCGAACGTCTGATCTTTTCTAAACAGATAAGTTTAACTGTGGGTCTCCAAGTGTCACTTGGTCGGAAACCGGTCAGACAGGCAGACGTTGTTTTCCACGCAATATCGCAGGGAAGGGCTGGGTGCCCAAACCAAACTGTCTTCGTTCGCATAGGTATCCAGACGCGCCAAGATAGTTTCAGCCCCGATCGTATCCGCATAAAACATCAACCCACCACGCCACCGTGGGAAGCCACAGCTTCTTACGGTAACAAGATCAATACTTCGAGCCGATAAGGCAATTCCTTCGTCAAGCAGACCAACCGCTTCGTTGATCATCGCACATAGCAGCCTGTCCCTGATCTCCTCCTCAGAATAGTCACAGCGGGTGATCCCTGCGAAATGTGCCTCCTCCAATGCCAGGTCGGCCACGATCGGGTCGTCAACCTTCCCACCCCCGCCGGGATATCGATACCAGCCTGCTCCGACCTTTTTGCCCAGCTTGCCCAGCTCGAGCATCCGGTCCGCGATGGGAATATTTCGGCGGTTCGGGTCGCGCGGGGCGTTTTCGCGGCGATTGGCAAGAGCGATGTCCACACCGTTCAGGTCCTGCGCCTCGTAAGGGCCCATGGTATAGCCGAATTCGACCATGGCCTCGTCCACCTCCCACGGGGTCGAGCCATCCATCAGCACCGTATCCGCCGCTTCGTGGTACCGCGCGAGAATGCGATTTGCGATGTGGCTAGTGCTGGGGGCGTCCTGCCCACGCACAGCGCGTTCCGTAAAGAAGATATGGCGAAGGGCGCGGGCTTGTGCGCCTTGCCGCAGGTCCAAAAACGTCGCGCGTTCTTGGGCCATTGCTTCCGACAAAGTGGCCGTGGTCGACAGGGCCACCAGATCAATCGCCTTTGGCGGCGCGATCTGGTGGGGCATCCGCTGCGAGACATCGGCGCGCGCGGCCGCAATCGCCGTATCATCTGCGGCGGGCCGGTCCCGCAATCCGGGCGGCACAGACAGCTCCAGCGTGCCTACGTCCAGATGCAGCGCAACATCCACCGGGTCCTCTGCGATACCGTCCACCAGCCCCAAGGCTTCGGCCTGTTCAGCCGGAACGGGCTTGCCGGTTGCAATCAACTCGACAGCAGCCGCAATCCCGATCAGGCGGGGCAAGCGTTGCGTGCCGCCCGCGCCGGGCACCACGCCCAGCGTCACCTCGGGAAGGCCAATCCGGACACCCGGCGCCGCGATCCGATAGCGGCAGGCCAGCGCCAGCTCACACCCACCGCCCAACGCACCCCCCGTGATCGCCGCAACCCACGGCACGTCCGAGGCCTCAATCCCATTCAAAATTTCCGGCAAATGCGGCGCAACTGGCGGCGTGTCAAACTCTCGCGCATCCGCACCCGCAGCAAATGCGCGCTGTGATCCATGCAGCACCACCCGCGACAGACCTTTCTGTGCCTGAACCCAAGCCACCGCATCCCGCAAGCCCTGCCGAATGCTGAGACCGATGTCATTCACAGGCGGGTTGTTCAGCCTGACAAACCCGACGGCTCCCTGACGCCAGACATCCACGGCCATCATCGGCTCCTTCTGCGTTATAGTTCACTTATGTACGGATATAGGCCTAGGTCACGCTTCCAACAGCTTTTGCGTCCGGATCATCGTCACCAATTCATCCAGCGACTGGTCCAGCGCCCGCCCCGACGTGTCCAGCATGAACCGCGCCCGCGCATAAAGAACCTCTCGGCTTGCCAGGATCGAGGTCAGCTGCTCCATCGCGTCGGCATTGCCCGCCATGGGCCGCTCATCACCCTGCGCGCGCACCCGGTCCATATGCTCCTGCGGCGAGGCCTTCAGCCAGATCGTATGGAAACTGGACAGCAACTTGTTAAGAGTTTCAGGCTCGGACACGATGCCACCGGCCACAGCCAGGATCACGCGGTCATAGTTTTCGATGACCCGATCCAAAGACCCGGCCTCAAGCTTGCGATAGCCTTCCTGCCCGTAAAGGGCGAGGATCTCGTCAATCGGCATTCCGCCATGCAGGGCGATTTCTTTGTTCAGCTCCAAAAACGGCGCATCCAGTTGTTCAGCCGCAAGTTTACCAAGCGTCGATTTCCCCGCACCGCGCAAGCCAATCAGACAGACGCGCTGTGCCCGTCCACCCTGATCGCTGCCCGGCGAGAGCGCCTGCAACACCTGATCACGTGTTTCGCTATCGGCTGCAGAAAATAGCTCGGCCACGCGTAGGCTTGTGGAATTCCACGGATCTTCTGCGCCAACAAACCACTCGATCCGGTGATCCAACGAATGCGCGACCCGTTGCAGCAACCCGATCGAAATATTGCCCGTCCCGGATTCAAGCTGCGCCAGATAGCGCTGTGACACGCCCGAGCTTTCGGACAGAACCCGACGAGAAATGCCCTTGCGTTCACGCGCGCTGCGGACCCGTTCACCCACCTGCACCATCAGCGCCGAGATGCTGCGTTCGATCTCGGATTCCGTGTCGATCTGGGTCGACACCCCGCTGAAGGTTGTAATTTCCGCCATGTTTCGCAATTCCGAATGTGTATAATAATGCACAATACGTTCGCCGGACCAAAAAGGAAAACGGTTATGTCCCGGTCTGCTCCGCGTCACACAAAAACGGAGCCAACAGGTCTTGGATATCCTGCGGAGGTTGGCGTTTTTCAAACGCGTCTGCCACGATGAAGACGCTGACGGTCTGGGCCGAAAAGCACAGTTGGCCATCCTGTTCGCCATCGACGCGAAACGTGATGGAGGATGTGCCCAACCGACTGGGCCATACGTGACAGGCCAGCGTGTGCCGGGGCGTGACCGGCGATTTGAAGTCCATCTCAAGCCGGACGAAGGGCGTGCCGACATTGCGGTCCAGTTCCAGCTGATACCAGCCCTGACCCAGATGCTCTTCCCACCAGGCGTTGATCGCATCCAGTGCGAACCATGGCAGGCGCCCGGTATAGGCGATGCGCGCCGGGTCGCAATCGCCCCACGTCACCCGGATATCATGCCGATAGGCCGAGGCCGGCCGGACCAACATCAATAGGTCTCCACGTGGTATCGACCCGCGTCGCGCATCTGATCCCGCAGCGCGGTCCAGTCCTGTCCAACGCCCGCCGAGATTTCGGTCAGAGCTTGCTCGACCCCGTCCTCCATATCCCGCAGGCCGCAGATATAAACGTAGCTGTTGGTGTCTTGCAGCAAGTCGGCGACGATATCTCGTTTGGCCAGCATCCTGTCCTGAACATATTCCTTGTCCTGCCCCTCTTGCCGGCTGAATACCAGATGCTGATCCAACAGCGTCTTGGGCACTTTCTGCAACGGCCCGAAATAGGGCAAGCTGTCAGGCGTTCTCGCCCCGAAGAACATCGTCATGCCACCGTGGATCGTGCCCACCTTGCGCTGACGGCGCATGGTAAAGGCGCGCATCGGGGCCGAGCCGGTGCCGGTGCAGATCATCAGGATGCGCGCGTCGGGATCATCAGGCAGCAGAAAGGTCGACCCGAACGGGCCGGTAACATTGACCGCATCACCCTTTTTCAGATCACAGACATAGTTCGAGCAAACGCCGCCCTCTTCGCGTTTGACGGTCAGTGAGACGTTGTTGAAACCGGGTCGTTCGCCATCGCGCGGGCTGGACACGGAGTAAAGCCGCGGCAGGTGCGGCTGCCCTTCGCCGGTGGTGCCGGGCGGGATGATCCCGATCGACTGACCTTCCAGAACCGGCATCGGGTGGCCCTGAAAATCAAGAATGATATGGCGCACGTCACTGTCCGAGGACGCCTCGGTCAGGCGGTAGTTGCCCTGCACAACGGCTTGAACAGGTTTGCCCAAGTTGTACAGATTGATCGTGGGTTTCGACGCCGTGGCGGGGGCCTTGGATTTGCCCCCCGCACCCTTATGGGCATCGGCCAGCAACGCGGCCATCGCATCATCCAGCGCCTCAATCCCGGTGTCGGCGTCATCCGAGACCAGATCCTCTTGTTCCGGCAACTCCTCCCACTCATATTGCTGCTCAAGGCTGTAAGGCTCGGTCACGACGCGCCATTCGTCGATCGAACCGGTCGGGCAGACCGGGATGCAATCCATGCAGAAGTTGCACAGATCCGCATTCACAACCACGTTGTTGTCGTCATGTTCGATGGCCTGTTCGGGGCAGGTCATCTCGCAGGTGTAACAACGGATACAGATTTCCGGGTCGATCAGGTGCTGTTTGATGGGTTTGTTCATGATTTATGCCGTCGCTGGATAAGGGCGGGAAGGGTCATGGCGTCGATAAGTGCTGCGCAGATGCCGGTGCAGGTGTCACAGCCAAGACAACGCCCCCGGATAACCGAGTGATTGGGCTGTATCTCGGCCTTGTCTGCGCTGAGTGCGGAGCGTTCCGCCGCCATCATCCATTTCCTTCCCGCGTTGGCTGGCAAGATGCGGCCGGCAGAGGGGGTCCCCACTGCCCTGCCAAACAGGCCCGAGATCAGGCCATGTGCAGTTTCACATATTCGAAATCGCCAGGCTTGTTATCGATCCCAACCTTTGGGGCCGAGATCCAGCCTGCGTATTTGCCGGGCTCATAGCACGGCACCATAAGCGACTGGATATAGGCCCCATCTTCCTTGGACGGCAGCCATTTGTCGGCATTCGCGGCCCATTCCGCCTCAGAGATGATATCGCCTTCGGGATTGGCCTTGATCGCGGCAAAGACGCCAATCTGGCGGTGGAACGCCTCGTCTGGCAGGGCCAAGTTGAATTCGATCCCGGCCTTCTGAATGATCTTGTTCCAACGCCCGACACCGCCCGAGGCATCGCGGACATAGTCGTCGCGCAACCGCATGTTGATCGCGGTCAGCGCAGGTACATCCTGCGTCACGATCGCCCCATCAACAATGGATTTAACTGCATAAGTGTCGCTTTGCAGCATGTGGTCGTCGTCGATACGGTTCTCCATATACCGGCCCTTGATACCCGCGTTGAAGGCGTTGGCGGCATTGGTCGAGACCTCCTGCCCGAACAGGTCCAGCGACAGCGAATAGTGTAGGTTCAGCTTTTTCTGGATCGTCGGCAGGTCGATCACGCCCAGATCACGCACTTTGCCGATATCGTAGGGGTCGGTCAAACCGGCCTCGTTCATCGCCTCGCAGGTGCGTTGCACGATACGGCTGACACCGGTTTCGCCCACAAACATATGGTGGGCCTCTTCGGTCAGCATAAAGCGGCATGTTCGGCTGAGCGGATCAAATCCAGATTGCGCAAGACTTTCCAACTGCATCTTGCCGTCACGGTCAGTGAAATAGGTGAACATGAAGAAAGACAGCCAATCGGGCGTTTCTTCGTTAAAGGCGCCCAACATCCGCGGCGCTTCTTCAGAGCCCGAGGACCGGATCAGCAGGTCATCCGCCTCTTCCCGGCCATCCTTGCCAAAGTATTTCTGCAGCAGATAGACCATCGCCCACAGGTGGCGGCCTTCTTCCACGTTGACCTGAAACAGGTTGCGCATGTCATAAAGCGACGGCGCAGTCAGTCCCAAGAACCGCTGCTGCTCGACCGAGCCCGGCTCGGTATCGCCTTGAATGACAATCAGACGTTTGAGCATGTTGCGGTATTCGCCCGGCACCTCCTGCCATGCTTTCTCACCCTTATGCTCACCCATTGGAATGATGCGCTCTTCGACCTGCGGAGCCAGCAGAACGCCCCAACGGTATTCCGGCATTTTCACATAGTCGAACTTGGCCCAGCCTTTGGGGTCAACACTGACGGCAGTGCGCAGATAGACCATGGATTCCTGAAAGTTCTGTGGGATCAGCTTGTTCCACCAGTCGATATAGCCGGGATGCCATTTCTCAAGCGCTTTCAGTACCTTGCGGTCCTGACTCAGGCCGACATTGTTGGGGATCTGAGTGTCGTAACTTACGTTGATGACGTCTAGCATGTCTTTCTCCTGATGAAGCTCGGGCGGAACCTGTCACACACGTTCCATGTCATATTCGCCGCGTAGCCCGGTGCCGTACCGTTGCAACGCGCCATCGGGACCCACCGCATTGGGACGGTTGAAAATCCAGTTCTGCCATGCGGTCAGGCGGCCAAAGATGCGGGTTTCCATGGTTTCGGGGCCCGCGAAACGCAGGTTCGCCTCCATCCCGGTCATTGCATCGGGGCTGAATGAGGCGCGCTCTTCCTCGAAGATGCGGATCTCGTCTTCCCAGTCGATGTCATCCAGGATCATCGTCACAAGGCCCAGCTCGTCGGCAGCTTCGGCATCCAGCGCGGTGTTTTTATGGTCTTCCATCTGGCCCGCCGCATCGGGCGTGCCGTAGAACCGGGTTTCAAGCCGGGTCAGGTCATTGCCCATGGGCAAAGGTCCAAAATTCGCATCAGTCAGAGTGACCGTCGCCAAGGGACGATTGTCGCCTTCGAACTCGTCTTCCATCATATATGTGCGATCCACCGCCCACAGGATTTCGGCCAGAATACCGGTAAAGCACGAGCCATGTTCGACCAGCGCTGACATCGACCGTGATGTGACGTCGATCCGTTTCAGTAGGCGCTTCCAATACTGCAGCACCTCGTTGGCCAGCCAGTGGTCACGGTTGACCAGCAACAGCGCCTCATGCGCCTGGAACAGCTCGGGGTCGCCTTGGGTGCGGAAGACCAGAAGCCCCAACTCCATCTCATTCAGGCGCAGGTGCAGGATGGCGTCGTCCAGTTCGCGCGCCAGCCGCAACAGATAGGCCTGATCCCCCTGCGCCGTGAACGCGGCCATGTCCTGCGGAGCGTCGGCATCCGGGCCGCTGATCGTCACGGTCGCCTTGCGGACATCCCGATCAACAGCCACTTCAATCAGGCTATACGTGACCGATCCATCTTCGCCGACCGTCTTGTCCAACGGACCCAAAGCAACCCCTGTGGCATCCGGCTTGGGCATCGCGGCGGCGAATTCGCGGGCACGTTCTTGCACGGTGGCGTCGAACTTGGAGTTCGGCACGACCTCATCCACCAGACGCCAATCCAGCGCCCTCTTGCCTTTGACCCCTTCTTCGGTCGAGCAGAACACATCTGCCAGATCGCGCCGCACCTTGCGTTTATCCGTCACCCGCGTCAGCCCACCAGTTCCGGGTAGAACCGCCAGCAAAGGCACTTCGGGCAGCGCGACCGAGGACGTGCTGTCATCGGTCAGCATGATGTGGTTGCAGGCCAGCGCTAGCTCGTAGCCACCCCCTGCGCAAGCGCCTTTGACGGCGGCAATATATTTCTGGCCGCTGTCCTTTTCGGCAGCTTCGTAGGTGTTGCGCGTCTCATTGGTGAATTTGCAGAAGTTCACCTTGTGGCTGTGGGCCGCCCCCCCGAGCATCCGGATATTGGCACCCGCGCAGAACACCCGGTCCTTACCGGATTGCATGACGACCACTTTCACTTCGGGATGTTCAAAGCGCATCCGTTGCACAATATCGGCCAGTTCGATATCGACGCCCAGATCGTAAGAGTTCAGCTTGAGTTGATACCCCTCGAACAGCCCTTGATCTTCGTCGACATCCATAAACAGGTTCGCAATCGGCCCTTCATATTCCACCCGCCAATGGCGATACTGCGATGGATGGGTCTGAAAATTGATGACCTTGGTCATGTGCAACTCCTACGTTCAGACATGCAGGATAGTGCGCTGCATGTATCGAGTAAAGGAATGAGTGCAACATAACGCATCTTTTAGATGCATTTTTTGCCGATTCTACCCTCTGCTGCTACCTTGTTATGCATTATTTTGCACATCTCACCATTCAAACCCAGAACAGCCCCTCCTGCCCGGTCCACCGCCTCGCAAGCCAGATCGTCGGACAAGGTCATTAGCCGCGCCATCGCGCGAGGCTGCCCCATCCGACCTTTCAGACAGGCGTTTGCGTATTGGATAACCGCCTGCACCATCAGACGTTCTGGCGAATTGGGCGGGCAGGCCAGCCAGACGGCCTCGAGCACCTCATGCGCCTCCCAAAAATACCCTTCGTTCAGAAAGGCCAAACCGCTGGTCCAGGCAGATGTACCCACCAGATCCGACGGCGCAACATCCGCCAGGCCGGTTTTCAGCGGGTCAAACAGACCTTCGGGGTGACGCGCTGTCTGACCCGGTACGTAAGCATGCGGAGGCCAACAGTCGCTGGTCATGCCATTTCAGGCATTGCGTGTTCCAACCGCTCAAGCCGGGCGGTGAACTCTGCGATTGCTGTCAGGGTTGCTGTGGGTTGATCAAACTGAGGGGCGTGTCGACAATTGTCCAGTATGGCTGTTTCGACTGGGGCATAGCTGCGGGTTTCAACCTCGGCAATCTGAGCCAGTGTGCCATACTGATCATCACGCCCCTGAATCGCAAGCGTCGGAATGCGCAGGTAGTCGATGACATCCGCCACGTTCCAGTTGCGGAAACCGGGGTCCAGCCACGCATCACACCAGCCATTAAACATCGCCGCCGGGTCGCGGTGATAAGACGCCAGCCGCCCTGCTAGGTCGCCGGTATCAAACGCTTCCCGCGCGGCGGCAATCGAAGCCAACCCCATCTCTTCGGTAAAGAAATGCGGCGCCATCAGGATTAGCCCCCGCACCCGCTGGTCCGAGACCGAGCCTGCATAGATCGCCGCAATCGTCGCACCGTCGGAATGGCCCAGCAGAACCGCCCGCTGAATGCCAGTCTGATCCAGAACGGGACCCAGAACCTGCTGCGCTTCGACGGTCATGTAGTCCAGCGGGCGCGGCAGCTCTGCTGGATCGGATTGGCCGTAGCCAGCACGGGAATAGGCCAGAACACCAAAGCCGGTTGCCGCCGAAATCTCGGCAGGGAAATCCCGCCACATCGCGACGCAACCCAGCCCTTCGTGCAGCAATACGATGGTTGGCGCATCCTGTGGCGCAGGGCCCCAGGTGCCATATTCCAATTCCCTACCGTTCACATCCATGCGGCCCGAGCCGCCATCCTGCCAGATCATGCGGTTTCCCTCAGTTTAAAACGTTGGATTTTGCCGGTTGCGGTTTTGGGCAAATCGTCCACCACCTCGACCCAGCGCGGATATTTCCACTTGCCGATCCGGTCTTTGACAAAGTCTTTCAGATCCCCAATCGCATCCGCGCTTTGACCATCTTTCAGAACGACAAAGGCGCGAGGCTTGTCCAGGCCTTGCTCGTCGGCATGGGCCACAATCGCGGCCTCCAGAATGGCGGGGTGTTCGATCAGCGTCTGTTCAATCTCGAACGGGCTGACCCAGATACCGGACACCTTGAACATGTCATCCGTACGCCCGCAATAGATATAGCGACCCTCGGCTGTGCGCTCATACTTGTCGCCAGTCCGGGTCCAATGCCCCTCGAAAGTCGCACGCGATTTCTCGCGCCGGTTCCAATAGCTTTCGGCAGAGGAAGGACCCCGCACCAGCAGCTCGCCCACCTCGCCATCGCCAACCTCGTGATCGGCTTCGTCGACCAGACGCACGTCATAGCCGGGCACCGCCGTGCCAGAAGTTCCGTAGACTATGTCACCGGGGCGGTTCGACAGGAAAATGTGCAGCATCTCGGTCGAGCCCACGCCATCCACGATCTGCGCACCCATATTCTTCTCCCACGCCTCACCCACCTCGCGCGGTAGCGCCTCGCCAGCCGAAGTACACAGGCGCAGATTTGGTTCGCTTTGTAGATCGCCCGCCTCGAACCGTGCGTTCATCGCGGCAAAGAAGGTGGGCACACCGCAAAATAGCGTCGGCTTGTGCGCGGCGATGATCTGAAACGCCACATCCGGCGTTGGGCGGCCACCCAGAAGGATCGTCGTTGCCCCAACCGACAGCGGAAAGGTCAGCCCGTTGCCCAACCCATAGGCAAAGAACAGCTTGGCGACCGAGAACACCACGTCTTCTTCCCGGATACCCAGCACCTGCGCCCCGAATGTATCGGCGGTGGCCCGAAGGCTGGACTGCACATGGCGCACACCTTTCGGCAGACCCGTCGAGCCCGAGGAATAGAGCCAGAACGCGGCCTCATCACTGTCCGAGGTGACGGTTTCCACTGGCGTGGCCCCATCCATGAACGCCTCAAGGCTGGTGGTGCCATCGGGCGCGTCGCCTACAACGATAACCTGCCGCAGATTTGTATTGCCTTGGATCGCAGGTGCGATCGTGGCCCACATCTCGGCCGATACGATCAGAACCGTCGCGCGGCTATCGTTCAGGGTCGCGGCATATACCGGCGCGGACAGCAATGTGTTGATCGGCACCGGAATGGCTCCGGCCTTGATCGCGCCCCAGAACAGGATCGGAAATTCGATCTGGTCCAGCACAACCATCGCCACACGTTCTTCGCGGCGCACGTCATGGCGCGTCAGCGCGCCCGCAAACCGCGCGCTTTCCTCGGCCAAGGCGCGATAGGTCAGCGTGCGTTGCTGTCCGTCGGCCTCGTGAAAGGCCACTTTGTCGCCGCGCCCTTCGCGCAGGTGACGATCCACAAACCAAAGGGCTGCATTCTGGTTTTCTGACACGGGTTCCTCCTCCCCTCGACGGGCCAGCGGCTGCTTGCCGGAAAAACAATCACCCTGATGTGCCGCCCATCTCCCCTATGGGTCGTCTCGTTGGGGGATCATTCGAACCGGGGTTTCAGAAAATTTCGCCCCGACGCCTGAATTATGCGTTATAATGCACATCTCCCGCATATGTTTGCAACAGTGTTTTTTGCGTTTGTGCATTTTCTTGCACAACCCAGTAAAGGTCAGCCAAATGGGATCAGGAATAGAGTGATCGCCGGGAACAGCACCAAAAGGACAACACGCAGGATGTCAGATCCGACAAAGAACAGCACGGCCTTGTAGGTCTCGGTCATGCGGGTTTCACGGTCCATCGTGTTGATCACAAACAGATTCATCCCGACTGGAGGCGTAATCAACCCGACCTCAACCACGATCAACACGAGGATACCGAACCAAATGGCTGTGCGTTCTTCGGCGATGCGGTCGGCCATGCCTTGTGTGACTCGGATACCGATCTCTTTCTGTAAATCGCGACTGATCTCAGCCCCCGAGGCAATCAGGGCTTCGACTTCAGCGCGGATGTCGGGGGCGATGTCGGCAGCTCCGGCCAGCGCAGTACGTGCTGCATCATGTTGCATCGCGATCAAGTCGACCAAGCCGAAATCCAGCACGGATATAACCGGGTAGAAGATGGGAATCGTCAACAGGATCATGCTGAGGCTGTCCATCACACAACCAAGAACCAGATAAAACACAAGGATCAGAGCCAGAATTGCCCAGGGGCTGAAGCCCTGACTCAGCACAAAATTCGCCAGTTCCTGCGGCACATTCGTCAGCGCCAGAAACCCGTTATAGAACCCCGCGCCCAGAATGATGAAGAAGATCATCGCCGTGGATTTGGCCGTGGTAGTGAAACTGTCTTTCAGCGTCGACCATGTCAGCCCGCCATTAGCTAGCGCGATGAGTCCGGTTCCAGCCGCCCCCACAGCAGCGCCTTCTGTGGGCGTGAACCACCCCGCATAAATGCCGCCGACAACGCCGCCAAAGACAACCAGCACGGGCCAGACGTCCAGCAACAGCCGAAACCGTTCACGGTAGGGCACGGCAGGACGGGTTCCGGCGCTGTCTGGGTAAAGGCGCACATAGACCGAGACGGCAATCACATAACCCAATGCCGCCAGAACGCCGGGGATGAATGCAGCTAGAAACAGCTTGGCGATATTCTGTTCGGTCAGGATCGCGTAGATCACCAACACAACCGAAGGCGGGATCAGAATGCCCAACGTCCCCCCTGCGGCCAACGTGGCGGTCGAGAAGCCACCGGCATAGCCATACCGACGTAACTCAGGCAGTGCCACGCGCCCCATCGTGGCCGCCGTCGCCAGCGACGATCCGCAGATCGCCCCGAACCCTGCGCAAGCTCCGATCGCGGCCATGGCGACACCGCCCCGGCGATGGCCCAAAAAGCCCTCTGCCGCTTTGAACAGCGCCGTCGACATCCCGCCCAGCGTGGCAAAATACCCCATCAGCAGGAACATCGGCACAATCGACAGGGAATAGCTGGAGAAGGTCGTGTAGGTCTCGGATTTCAGCCGGCCCAACGGGATATTCAGGTTGCCGGTGACAGTCACAATCCCGACCAGACCGGTGACGAACATGGCCAACCCAATCGGCACGCGGGCGAATATCAGCAAAAGCAGAGCGGGAAAGGACAGCAACCCGATGACGAGATCGCTCACGGCAGGAGTTCCTTTCCTGTCGCGCATTCGCGGATGCGGATGCCCGCCATATAAAGACCAACGACCGCCGCCACGACGGCTGCGCAAAAGCTGGCGGCGTAACCCCACCAGACGGGGAATTGCAGGATAAACGTATTCTCACCAAACCGCAGCTTCGCCATCATGCCCCCGAACAACTGCACTGCGATCAGCACCAAAACGGCGGCAAAGACCACCTCGGCCAACATGCGTAAGATACGGTCAACCCGGGGCGATAGTTTCGAGGTGAAAATATCCACGACCGCATGGCCCGAATTCAACTGGCAGAGCGGCAGAAACGCAAAGATGGCAAAGGCCACGCCCGCCTCGACAATCTCAAAATCACCATTGATAGGCCCGACACCCAGCCCCAGAGCCCATTCAGAAAAGCCCGGCGCAACCTGTCCGATCCAACCATGCAGCAATGTATTGAGGGACCGGCCCAGAACCGAGATACAGATCAACAGGATCAAAGCCGTCAGAACAGCGCCGCCCAGCAATGCCATGCCGCGCGCCAGCTTTTCTATCGTTTGGTGCATGTCCCCTCCACCAACGGTGCCGATGCAGATTTTGGTTTAAATGCCGCGCGGCGCTGTCTGAGCCCCGCGCGGAAGGTCCGGCTTAGCTGCCGTACTCGTTCATCAACGCTTTGGCCCGATCTATCAGGGCCTGACCGTCAATGCCCTTTTCGTTCATCTCTGACAGCCAGGTGTCATAGACAGGCTGTGCGGCCTCGGCCCAGGCGGCGGATTGTTCGGCGTCCAGAGTCACCACGTTGTTCCCGCGATCCAGCGCGATTTCACGTGCGGGCTCGTCATAGGCCTGCTGGACTTCGCCTGCGAACATGGAGAACTCCAGACCCGAGTTGTCGTCGATGACAGCTTTCAGATCATCCGGCAGTGCGGCGTATTTTTCCTTGTTCATGGCCAGAACGAAGGTCACGGTATACATCATCGGCCCTGTGAATTCGGTATGGTTTTCTACCAGTTCCGGCACTTTCAGCGCTTTGGTCACTTCCCACGGAATGGTCGTGCCGTCGATCACACCCTTGGACAGCGCCTCGGGCACCGCAGGCACAGGCATACCCACCGGGGTCGCGCCCAATGTGCTGAGCAAGGCGTTGACCTGACGCGAGGCGCCACGGATTTTCATACCGTTGAAATCGTCTGGCGTCAGAACCTCTTTATTGGCATGGATCATGCCGGGGCCGTGGACCCAGCCACCCAGAACCTTTACGTCCGAGAACTCACGCGCGGCGATGTCTTCCTCCAGCAAGGTCCAAAACGCGGCCGAAGCGGGCTTGGCGTCATTCACCAGGAAGGGCAATTCGAACACTTCGGTCGACGGGAAGCGGCCCGGCGTATAACCGATGACGTTCCAAGTCATGTCAATCACGCCGTCGATCACCTGATCCAGCAGTTCCGGCGGCTTGCCGCCCAGTTGCATCGACGGATAGCGGGTAATTTCGATGCGTCCGCCCGAATCCTCTTCGATCTTGTCGGCCCAGACGTCGATGATTTTCGATGGAATCGTCGCCTGCGCAGGCAAGAAGCTTTGCAGGTTGAATTCATACTCGGCCGCGTTTGCCACCGTTCCCATGCCAAGGGCCATAGCCCCCAACGCCCCGATCAGCGTGCGTTTGATCTTCATTGTTTCCTCCTCCTCTGCGCGATGCGTCGCGATGCAATTTAATGCATAACATGCATAATATCGCAACTTTTTTTGCAGACCCGCTTATCATCAGTCCAGCGTCCTAGGTCCGACACGGGGCGGTATCCAGTCATCGCATGGGATCATGTATGGCCCCCATATGCTTTTATCGCAACGGTATGGCCGCATCCGTGCGTTGCGAAACCTCTTGCACAATGCAATCCTGCACAGCGGGGACAGGAGGATAAGATGCGGACGCAAGTTCTTGTGATCGGCGGCGGGCCGTCGGGTTTGCTGTTATCACAGCTTCTGGCAACGCAGGGAATCGACAGCATCGTACTGGAGCGTCGGACCAAGGACTATGTGTTGGGCCGCATCCGCGCCGGCGTGCTGGAGCAGGGTTTTGTCGACCTGATGGATCAGGCAGGCGCCAGCCCGCGCCTGCACGCTGAGGCAATTGAACATAGCGGCACGTTGATAGCGGTCGAAGACGACTGCTTCCGGGTCGACTTCCAGCACCATACCGGCACCCCAGTTCTGGTTTACGGCCAGACCGAAGTGACCCGCGACCTCTATGACGCGCGCGAGGCCGCAGGTGGCGCGATGATCTTCAACACCGAAAACGTCACCATTCATGACGCTGAAACCGACGCCCCCTATGTGACCTTCACCACTGATGGGCAAGATCAGCGTATCGATGCGGATTTCGTCGCGGGCTGCGACGGATTTCACGGGGTCAGCCGCCAAACCATCCCGCTGTCGGTCCGGCGCGAATACGAAAAGATCTATCCTTTTGGCTGGCTGGGCATTTTGTCCGAAACCCCGCCTGTGCATCACGAACTGATCTATGCCTCGTCCCATCGCGGCTTTGCGCTGTGTTCTATGCGCAACGAGGCGCTGAGTCGCTATTACATCCAGTGTTCTCTGTCCGATCACCCTGAAGACTGGACTGATGCCGCTTTTTGGGCCGAGCTGAAACGCCGCATTCCACAGGAATATGCCGATCGCCTTGTAACCGGCCCGTCGATCGAAAAATCCATCGCGCCACTGCGTTCCTTCGTGACCGAGCCGATGCAGTGGGGGCGGTTGTTTTTATGCGGGGACGCGGCGCATATCGTGCCGCCAACCGGGGCCAAGGGACTGAATACGGCAGCCTCGGACGTGCACTACCTGTTTCAAGGTTTGAAGGACTATTACCAAGATGGGTCTGAGGCCGGGATCGACGCCTATTCGCAAAACGCTCTGGCGCGGGTTTGGAAGGCCGAGCGGTTCAGCTGGTGGTTTTCAACGCTGCTGCACCGCTTTCCCGACCAGTCCGAATTTGACCTCAAGATGCAACGGGCCGAGATTGACTTTCTGCGCACGAACGAAGCCGCGCAAAAGGCGATGGCCGAGAACTATGTGGGGCTGCCGTATTGAAGATGACCGACGAAAAGGGGACTGTGATGGATCGCCATGCAACCGGCATATCCGTGCGCCGCAAAGTTCTGGGCGACGCCCATGTGGATCGCGCCGAGGCGCGCAAAACCGCCTTTGACGCGCCGTTTCAGGACATGATCACCGAAACTGCGTGGGGCACGCTTTGGGCGGACGACACGATCACCCCGCGCGAACGATCTATGATTACGCTGGCACTCCTGGCCGCGACGCGGAACTTTGACGAGATCCCCATGCATGTGCGCGCCTGCGCCAATACCGGGGCTTCGAAAGACGATATCCTTCAGGCTTTCCTGCACGCCGCCGTCTATGCCGGCGTTCCCTGCGCCAATCGGGCCATTGCCCTTGCCAAACAAACCTTTTCCGAGATGGAGGACATGGCGGAATGACCCAGCTTTTCCCACGCGACAGGGCCTGGCATCCGCAAGCCTTGGACCCCAACTACAAGACCAGCGTGACGCGGTCTCCGAGACAGCCGCTTTTGTCTCTGGAAGGAACCACTAGCGAGCTGTCTGGCCCGACCTTTGGCCATGTTGACATCGACCCGCTGGACAATGACCTGCTGCGCAATTTCGCTACAACCGGCGATCCGGTGGGCGAGCGTATCCTGCTGCACGGAAGGGTGCTGGATGAAAACGCCCGCCCGGTGCCCAATACTCTGGTCGAGATATGGCAAGCCAATGCCGGAGGGCGGTATCGACACAAGAAAGATACCTATCTGGCCGCTATCGACCCGAATTTCGGCGGCTGTGGGCGAACGCTGACCGATGATCTGGGTTACTACCAGTTTCGCACCGTCAAACCCGGCGCTTACCCTTGGCGCAACTGGGTCAGCAGTTGGCGGCCTGCGCATATTCACGTGTCAGTCTTCGGGACCAGCTTTGCGCAGCGCCTGATCACGCAGCTTTACTTTGAAGGCGACCCGCTGATTGCCAAATGTCCGATCATCAACACTATCCCCAACCCGCGCGCGATTGACCAACTGGTGGCCGCGCTGGATATCAATGCCTCCGTCCCTTTCGATTGTCTTGCTTATAAGTTCGACATCGTGCTGCGCGGGCAGCGGTCGACTTATTTCGAAAACCGGCCCGAGGGGAACTGACCATGGTGCAAAAGCTGGACTATCTCAAGGAAACACCCTCACAGACCGCGGGGCCCTATGTGCATATCGGGCTGGCCCCCGGAGACGCCGGGTTCGATATCTACCGGCACGAGTTAGGCCGTGACATCGCGGGGCCAGACGCGTCAGGGACGAAGATCACTGTGCGCGGTGTGGTGCGCGACGGAACCGGCGCGCCGGTCAAGGATGTACTGATCGAAACATGGCAGGCGGATGCAAATGGCGTTTATCCCGATCAGGGCTCTGTTGATCCGGGCTTTCGTGGCTGGGGCCGTGTGATACCGGATTTCGAGACGGGCGAATGGGCGTTCGGCACAATCAAACCGGGCGCCGTGACAGACCAATCCGGCGCGGTGATGGCTCCGCATATTAACTTGTGGCTGGTTGCTCGTGGGATCAATCTGGGCCTCAACACCCGGCTTTATTTCCCCGATGAAATGGCGGCAAATGCGTCGGATCCGGTGCTGAACCTGATTGAGCAGCCCGTGCGCAGGCAAACTCTTATCGCGGAACAGGTTGAAGGCGGCTACCGGTTCGATATTCAATTGCAAGGCCCTTCAGAAACGGTGTTTTTCGATGTCTGATCCTGTCTCACAAACCCCCTGCATCATCTGTGTGGCGATCACCGGATCGGTGCCCACCAAGGCCGATAACCCGGCCGTTCCCATCAGCGTGCCGGAGCAGATCGAAAGCACTCATGAAGCTTTCGAGGCCGGAGCCTCTATCGCTCATTGCCATGTGCGGGACGCTGAGGGCAAACCCACCTCGGACCCCGACCTGTTCGCAGCGCTGAAGGAGGGAATCGAAACGCACTGCCCCGGCATGATTGTGCAGCTTTCAACCGGGGGGCGGTCCGGCGCGGGCAAAGCGCGCGGGGGCATGTTGCCGCTGTCCCCGGATATGGCCTCGCTTTCGGTGGGATCGAACAACTTTCCGACGCGCGTTTATGAAAACCCGCCCGATCTGGTGAACTGGTTGGCCAGTGAGATGGTAACCTACGGCGTCAAACCCGAGATCGAGGCTTTTGACCTGTCGCATATCCTGCAAGCGGCCCGGATGCACCGCGAGGGGCAATTGCCCGATACGCCCTATGTCCAATTCGTCATGGGGGTCCGCAATGCCATGCCCGTGGATCGAGATGTATTCGACTTCTACGTCAAAACCGTGCACCGCCTGTTCGGAGACGTCCCGTGGTGCGCCGCCGGGATCGGGGCTGGGCAGATCAAGCTGAACGAATGGTCCATCGCGGCGGGCGGGCATGTGCGCACGGGGCTGGAGGACAACGTGCGTCTGGATCGCGACACGCTTGCCCCGTCCAATGCAGCGCTGGTGCAGAGAGCCGTCGATTTGTGCCACGCCTACGACCGCCCAGTTGCGAGTGTAGACCAGGCGCGCGCCATTCTGGGCCTGCGCCCGGCTGCGGCCTAACGTTAGGCCGGACGACCCAAAATAAGGACGTAGACTATGACCGATCTGTTCTCGCACCCCTGGTTTTCGGGCCTGTTCGGAGATGCCGAGACACAAGAGATCTGGTCGGCGGAGCGGTCACTTACCCATATGCTGGCCTTCGAGGCCGCCTATTCGCGCGGGTTGGGTGCAATCGGAAGAATCCCCGCCGAGCAAGCGGACGCTGCTGCCGCATGGATTGAACAGGCCGTGCCCGGAATGGATACCTTGCGCGCTGGCACCATGGCGGATGGGCTGCCTGTACCGGCTCTGGTTCAGGCCCTTAGATCGGATGCAGGCCCATTGGCCCCGGCCATTCACACCGGAACAACATCCCAAGACGTGATGGACACGGCCTTGGCGTTGACCCTGCGCGAGACCAGCAACCTGCTGCAAACGCGCCTGTCGCAGCTGTCGGACATGTTGGGCGATCTGAGTGAACAGTTTAGTGAACGCAAAATCATGGGGCGCACGCGGATGCAAGCAGCCCTGCCCGTCACCGTCGGCCACCGGATCGGAACCTGGCGCAGCCCTTTACATGCCTTTCACCATAGTATCGAAGACATTCGCCCTAAGATCGAGCGCGTTCAGCTAGGCGGCCCTGTTGGCGATGGCCAGACGATTGGGACCGCGCGGCGGGATTTGGCGACCCATATTGCCAACTCTTTGGGGTTGCATGACGTGGATCATGGTTGGCAGACCGACCGCAACGGTTTGGTTGATTATGCCAATCTGTTGTCGCGGATCTCAGGCTCGCTTGGGAAAATCGGGCAGGATATTTGCCTGATGGCCCAACAGGGCGTGGACGAGATCACGCTGTCCGGCGGCGGGACATCTTCGGCCATGCCACATAAACAGAACCCCATTCTGGCCGAACTGCTGGTCACACTGGCCCGGTTTAACGCCACACAGGTGTCCGGGATGCATCACGCGTTGGTGCATGAACAGGAACGATCTGGCAGCGCTTGGGCGTTGGAATGGATGATCTTACCGATTATGGCGCAGACCACGGCTCGGTCACTCACTGCGGCGAGCACACTGTGCTCTCAGATCGTTTCTATTGGTGTCGCGCCCGCCTGACGCCGCTCTGCTTGTTGAATTGATCCCTGCACCGCTTGGATTCAACCATCAGAACTATTTGGGGGCGACCTAGCAAAGTTGCGACCGCGCCACTCCATTTTTTCGACAAGCTCATGAAACTATGCTTTGGAAGCGATGGCCTGTGCAAAACATTGGCAACGACCAGACTAAACCTTGAAAGGTTATCCCCCTTTTAATTTGCGCTGATCGCCTGCCCTGACGCATCGAAGAACTGCAGTTTCTCAGGCGCGAAAAGAAGGCCAACCTGCATTCCGGCCTTTATCTGCGTATCCCCGCCAAGGCGAACAGTCACCTTCTCGTCAAATCCGCAGTCGACGATAACAAACATGTCGGCCCCAAGGTATTCGACAACCTCGACCACGCCATCACTATTCCCCGCACCAGATTCAACAACGCTGATATGTTCAGGACGGATACCCAACCGGGTCGCGTCACCTGTTCTGTCAAATGGGCCAATCCCGCCGTTTTCCAGACGAAACCGGTCCCCCGCCACAGAGCAAGGCAAAACGTTCATCTTTGGGCTGCCAATGAACTGCGCGACAAAAAGGTTGGCGGGGCGTTCGTACAACTCGCGCGGAGTGCCCACCTGCGCGATCTTGCCGAATTCCAGCACCACGATGCGATCCGCCAGAGTCATCGCTTCGACCTGATCATGGGTTACATAGATCATGGTTCGGTTCAGACTTTGGTGCAGTTTCGCGATCTCATAGCGCATTTCGACCCGCAGAGCGGCATCAAGGTTGGACAAGGGCTCGTCGAACAGGAACGCAGTGGGGTCGCGCACGATCGACCGGCCGATCGCGACACGCTGTCGTTGGCCGCCGGAAAGATCCTTGGGGCGGCGCTCCAGATAAGGATCCAATTTGAGAACCTCGGCAGCCTTTCCCACACGTTCAGCTATTTCAGGTTTCGACACGCCCGCAACTTTCAACGAAAAACCCATGTTTTCGGCCACGGTAAGATGAGGGTATAGCGCATAGGACTGAAACACCATCGTCAGCCCCCTCTTGGAGGGCGGATGGTCGGTTACGTCATCGCCATTGATCAGAAGCGATCCGCGCGAGATATCCTCGAGCCCACCGATCATCCGCAACAATGTGGACTTGCCGCAACCAGACGGCCCCACGAAAACGACAAACTCACCGTTTTGTATTTCCAGGTCGATGCCCTTGATCACCTGAACTTCGCCGAACCATTTCTCGACGGCTTTAAGCTGGATACTCCCCATCAGTTCTTCCCCGCCCAATGCAGCCAAACCGCAGCCGTCCAAGTGAAAGAATTGCCTCCTGCCGGACCTCCGGTAAGAGGGTCGAAATACTCGGCAAATCCGTGGCCCGCGATAAGCCGGGCTGTTTTCAGACGCAAGGCTTCGGCTTCAACCCCATGGCCCATCTCGGCCAGTCCGAAACCTGTCAGCATGTTCATGAATGCCCATGTCGGGCCGCGCCAGTAGCGGCGTTCGTCAAACTTGGGCATTTGCGGGTCATAGCTTGGAATGGGGTGTGGGACAGTAGTCAGAACCGTCTTGACCCGCTCAAGCATCCGGTCAGAGTCAATGCCCGCATACCAACACAAGTAGCTGGCGTTCGAGACGCTGTCCGCCCATTCACCGGTATGCGCATCGCGCGAGTCAAACGCACCAAGCGCGTCATTCCAAAGCGAACGTGCTCCGGTTTCCAGTATGTCCACATCCTCACTGAGCCCTTCCGCTTCTAGCCCCAGATCGTTGCTGATAGCCAACAGATCGCGGGCGGCGCGCAAGGTTGTGAAACTCATGGTTGGATCGGCCACACGGAATGGATTCAATGCCAGCAGTTTCTCCTGATCCCAGCCGACCTCGCGCCCGATGTTCACCAGTTTAATGTAACGGTCGTAATCGTATTTCGTCGGTCGGTCCGCGCTGTTCACGTGGCTGGTGTCACGGCGCTGATATTCACCCACATCCGAGGCATCAATCGCCGCCATCGTATTGTCCCAATCAGGCGCGTTGTCCCGCCCGGCCTCCCACGGATGCGTCGTGCAAACTGCACCGTGATCGTCCAGCCGCCATGCCATGATCCAGCGATGCCAGGCCAGCATTTTGGGAAATAGCGCGCGCATCCTCTCTGCCCCAATGGCCTGGTCTATGTCCAAAATCCGCCGGGCCATTGTGGCGGCCAGTGGTGGTTGGATTATGCCCGAAGACGGGATAGGCCCGGTGCCGCCCCAAACATCCGGTCCTGGAAAGTAACCCGGATCGGGCTTGTGAAACAGGATATGCGGAACCATGCCATCCGCCCATTGGCCCGAGAACAGCGTTTCAAGTTCGGTCCAGGCGCGCGTGATGTCGAACTCGGCAAAACCCAGCGCGGCAATCGCGCTGTCCCAGTTCCACTGATAGGGGTAAAGGCCGCTGGTGGGGATGGTATAGCCACCGCGATCATTGGCGATCAGAATGTTGCGGGCCGATTCACTTGGGGTCGTATAGTAGTTCATGTCAGTCATCCTTTGACCGAGCCTGCCGTCAGGCCCTTGGTCATGAAACGTTCAAGCCCCAGAAACAGGGCCATGATCGGAACGGTGGCAATCACCGCACCGGCCATCAGGTGTTGGCGTGGAATCTCCGAGGAGTTCAGCATCGTGACACCTCGGGTCAGGGTGAATTTCGACGGGTCATCCAGCAGCATGAAGGCCAGCAGGAACTCGTTCCAGGCGATCATGAAGACGTAAAGCGAGACCGAAGCCAGTGCCGGCAGGCTAAGCGGCAAGGTGATCTTCCAGATCACTGCCAGCCGCGACAGGCCGTCCATCAGACCCGCCTCTTCGACTTCGGTCGGCAGGCCGCGGAAGTAGCCTTGCAGCATGTATAGGGCGACCGGAATCGTCGTGACCGGGTAGATCATAACGATGCCCAGGATCGAGTTGCGCAGCCCGGTCAGCGAGAACGCGATGTAGATCGGCAGCGCCAACACGATCATCGGCACCATGTAGATCAGCAGGATTGAGCGCGAGAAGGCCTTTTGGCCTTTGAACCGGAACCGCGCCACTGCGTAGGCACCGGGTACGCTGAAGGCCAGCGTGATGAACACCGTCAGGACCGAGACATAGAAGGATGTCCACAGGTAGGTGCCGAAATTGAAGTCGCGGAACAGCTCGGTATAGCTGCGGAACAACGCACTGCCCTGCGACAGGTCGACCGAGAAATCCAAAGGGTTCTGCAATAGCGCCTGTTGCGATTTCAGGCTGGTCATGACCATGACGTAGAAAGGGATCACAACAATGGCGGTGAAAAAGATATAGCCAAAGCCGGTGCAGAACCGGATCACGGCATCCTCGAACTCGTGCCGTGTGAGTTCCCCAAACGGCGTGTCCCGCAATATCGCGGTAAGCGACAGGTGCGTCACGGCAGCCATGGCAAAAACGGTCACCAACAACGCCTGCAGGGACGTTTGAGAGCCGATCAGAACGGGACCAAAGCGCGTCAGGGCCGACAGTCCTAGCATGATCGACAGACCAAGCCGCGCCATAGCGTGTCGTTCGGGGTAACGCACATAGATCAACCCGGCTACAGCGCCCCAAACAAGGCAGAGCAAAACCTGCGGTCGAAACGCCGCCCCTGTCGAGAAGGACATGGTAATGGCGACGGTGGTCGCAATCACAACCAGCCAGAGCGCGCCCAAGGCTGGACCAGTCAAATAGCCTTTGCGCATCACAGGCCCTCCTCTCGGCTGATGAAACGGAAGAAGACAAAGCTGAAGGCGATCAGGCACATCAGGATCACCACGGCCACCGCCGCCCCTGCCCCGATATTGGAAATCGCAAAGGCCTGTTCATAGACGTTCACGGTCAGCGTACGGGTCCCCGCGTTGCCGCCGGTCAGCAGGAAAATGTCGTCGAACTTGTTGAACGTCCAGATAAAGCGCAGCAGGAACAGCACGGACAGGATGCCCAGCAGTTGCGGGATGCTCAGCAGCCAAAACTTCTGAAACGGTGACGCCCCATCCATATCTGCCGCTTCATACATGCTAGAGTCGATGGATTGCATTCGCGCCAAAATGAACAGGAAGGACAGCGGAAAATAGCGCCAGATCTCGAACACTGTCACCATGATCAGGGCCAGAGGACGTTCGCCGAAGAAATTGATAGGCTCACTGCTCAGTCCCATTTGCACAAGCAGCGCATTGGCAGAGCCTGAGAACGGATCAAACAGCGTAACCCAAGTAAAGGCCACGGCAATGACCGGGGCCACGTAGGGGAACAGGTAAAGACCCCGTATGATCCCCTGCCCTTTGAAACTTTTGTTCAGCAACAGGGCTGCGAACAATCCCATCACCAGCGCCCCGATCGTGCCGAACACCGTGTAGAACAGCGTGACCCACAAAACGCCCCAGAACTCATCCCCGTCAAAAACGCGGGCGAAGTTTTTGAGGCTGAACTCGAAATTGGTCAGAACGCTTGGGCCACTTCCAGTTATGCTGGGTTCGGACCCTTCGATCAGATCTTCGAAAGTATCCGGGTCACCTTCCAGCGTGACCGGAATGCGAACACGTTCGCGATAGCCACCTTCGAGAGTGCCGAAATCACAGAACAAATCCTGCCCGTCCAGCACGCAAGGGGCCAAGACCTCGCCCGCGGTCACGCCATCCGGCAAAACGTCGGTTAAGGTGACACCGGTGACAGCAATATCCTGACTGGAGTTTCGCACGCGGTATTCAATCCGCAAATCATCACCTGATCCGCGCAAGCTCTCGCGCACAACGGGTGCGGGCGGCCGCAGATCGGACAAGGTGAACGGCTTGAAACTGATCCAGAAGATCGCCAGCAAAGGCAGGATCACGACAAGCGATACGCTGATTACGGTCGGGGAAAGCAACGCCCAGGCCAGACGCGCCTCGCGTCTGGCTAGCGCCCCGGTTCCGGTCGGTGGGGTGGCCGAAGACATAAGGGACCTCAGAGGTTTAGGTGTAGCGGCGCGCACGCCGCTACAATTGCCGGTCAAGCAGGAGTTTACTGGACCTTGGCAAGCTCATCATTCATCGCGGCCACGGCAGCCGCGGCGTCGATTTCATCATCGATATACTGGCGCACAACCCGGTTGATGGCCTGACTGTTGATCATCTTGGAGGCCAGCGAGAGCTGCCCTTCGGCCACTCCCCAACGCTGCGCCACATCCAATCCGCCGACAATCTCATCTATCATCGCCTGATCATAAAGATCACCCAGCGGCGCCTTGCGGTCGACGCCTACAGGCAATTCTGCCCAGGCTTCGGCAAAAGCGGTCGGGTTTTCGGCGTTACCGCGACGAACCGGGAACTTACCCTCGGGCGCGATTGACAAGGTTTGGGTGTACCCGTCATCCATAGCGAATTTCACAAACTCCATCGCCGCGTCCGTGTCGGCGTCATTGGTGATCCCAAAATACCGAACATCGCCCCAAGCTGCCCCATCCGGGTTGGAGGGGCCTGAGAAATTGGTGACAATCCCTGTTTTCGACGCCAAATCGCGCGAGGTCGGATCATCGTTGATTGTTGGCGGCGCGCTGTCGCGCAGACCGGCCAACTCGTCCAGAATGAAGGGCGACCAGATGATCATCGCGGCTTTGCCATCAAAATACAGCTCGCGCGATTGCTTCCAGAACAACTCACCCGGAGGCGACGCTTTTGAAATCGCCTTGTAGAAGTCCAAGACCTCGGTTGTCTTCGCTTCGTCCAGAGGCTGGAACCCATCCGGGCCGACCGGGCTGACGCCATTGGCAAGAAACACGTGCTCCAGCACCTGGCTCATGAAGTTCTCGTCCACCTTGGTTGCGGCAACAAATCCATACATCTCGGGCGGGTTGTGCAGCTTGTCCAGCGCGGCCAAGACATTTGCATAGGAACTGGGCGCCTCAAGTCCGGCCTCGTCAAACAAGTCCTTGCGATAGACAATCATCTGCGTCCAGCCATCCACCGGCACCGACGCGGTTTCGCCATTGAACGCAGCCATCGCCAAAGCACCCGGAGCGAATGTGCCAGCACCCAGTTCTTCGATCACCTCGGTCGCGGCTTCGGTGTCCAGAATACCAGCCTCGGCCCAAGGCAGAGCGTATTGCAAAGTGTGATAGACCACGTCCGGCAGGTCCCCAGCGGCAAATGCGGCAGTAGCGCGCGTTCCCAGATCGCTTTCGGTGACCGGGATTACCTCGACTGTGGTGCCGGTTTCGACTTTGAACTGATCGGCCATCTCTTGTTGCTTGGCCAAACGCTCGGGCTGTTCCTCTGTGGTCCAGAACCGGATCGTGTCCGCTTGCGCCGACAACGCGGTCAACGCAAAGGCGAGCGACGTTCCAAGCAACAGCCGGGACGCTTTGGATTTCAGTCTCATGTTAGATCTCCCCGTTTTTGGTTTGTTAGATATTGTCGTTTCTGCGCCAGTTCTTCTGGCGTCAGTCTTGGCGGGCCGTCCGAACCACCCGTAACAAGGGTGGCATCAACCAGTTCTTGTAATGTCGAGGGGTCAGCCCCTTGGATTTGCTGGATCAACAAGGTTGCCAACCGTTGCCCTGCCTTGCGCGAATCCACCGAGAAGGTTGTCAGCGCCGGGCGGGCGTATTGGCATTCCGGTACGCCGTCATAGCCAATCACCGAAATATCGCGCCCAATTTCGAAACCCTGATCCTGCGCATCCGCGCAGAACCCCAGAGCTGCCAGATCGGTCGCAAACACAATCGCTGTCGGAGGACATTCCAGCGCCATCAGCGCCCGCCCCTGCGACGCACCGTCTTCGCGCGTGCGTGCGCCCTCACGGATTAAATCCGTGTCCAAAGGCAGGCCAGCAGCCTGCATACCCTCGGCATAGCCGTCACGGCGCAGATGTGCGTAGTTGAACTTGGGGTCGCTTCCAACAAAGCCGATACGCGAATGCCCAAATTCGTTCAGCCGCAAAACGGCGTTGCGCATTGCACTTTCCCCCGCAATGTCGAACCACGAGGTTTCGCCCCACTTGTTCGGCTGCCCATAGCCCGTGCGCCCATAAAGGATATGCGGAACGTCGAGGCTACGCAGCAAACCGATGCGCGCATCCTTCACTGCTGTTCGCGGTAGAATGAATCCGTCTGCCTTGCGCTCCTGGTAAAGTCGGCTGAGCACTTTCAGCGTGTCTTTCTCGGATGTGGCCGTAGAGATGGTCATGGTCCAGTCGAGACTGCTCGCCGCTTGGCAGGCTCCGGCCAGAAAGTCCTGCAAGAAGGGATTGTGCTGATCCGGCTCTTCGCTGTTCAGCACCATCGCAATAGCCCGAACCTGCCCGGTTCGGATCGCCTGCGCGTGACTGAGCGGTCGATACCCCAAGGCCCGCGCGGCCTTTTCAACCCGCGCACGCGTAACCGGAGAAATATCGGAATACCCGTTGAGCGCCCGCGAAACCGTGCTCTTGGACAAGCCGAGGTGTGCGGCCAACTCGTCCAGCTTAACTCGGCCGGACACAGTCATCTGGCTGGAATGGTTGGTTAGTGGATATGAAAGATTCGTAGTCATTAAGGGTATTTCAATGTTCCGAAACCGGTTTCGGCAACAAAAAAGTTAAAAAAAGTGCAAACTGTCTATTTTTTGGAAGTTTTGAGGATTGTCTTGGCAATTCTTGCAGCGCACGAGAGACCAGTAAACTTATAGGCATTCACATCCACTAAGGAACCATCAAAAGTAGTGCGTTTGTTAGCGCTAGAACCAATGCGGCCTTTGAAAACTTGAGGCCACACTAATTCTCTGCGCAGTTCAGGCATTTTTCAAACGCGCGAACCAGTTGGTAGTGCCACTATCAAGCATGTTTTAGAAAGTGGGACACTTTACAAATATCCAGTAGCTTCGCGCTTGCTTTGTTAAAGTATCTTCTTTGAAGCTACCCGACGGAAATGCCTACCTTCACGGCAAGATCCGAAATACCCAGTAGGACTTCGATAAGTATCACCAGAATCTGTTACATACTTTTGGCTATTGACGGCGTCAGATACCGCGGATGAATGACTTTCGGTAAAACCAGCCGAAGGCCAGTTCTTGGATTTCTTCAAAGGTACGCAGAATCCAAAAGGGCGTGATCCTTTTTGCGGTAGTTTTCTATATCCGGTACGGAATTTCTTGCCAGGATCTGGAAGAAGTCATGGCCTGCTGCGGTATCTCAGTTGTCCACAACACTGCAAACTGATTGGTTGCTCGGTACTTTGGCGAATTCGCCAGGACAGTTCCGTGACTCAAAGCTTGGCAACAAAACCAGCGAAAACGGGTTTGTTTTGGAGTCATAGGGCTCTTTTAAACCAGCAAGTCAGTAATAGTCGCTTCGCGCTATGCGCTCATTATCCTACCTTTTTGCGTATTACCTTTCAACACACCAAACGAAAAGTTTTCGTCGCGCATCCCAATTCTTCCCAGTAAGCTACAATTGGCATTTTGATCAGCCAACGTTGTGCAATTACATATATTCTCAAAGGTAGGAGAAACTTCCTTGCTAAGGATATGCGGGTGATGAACAAATTGTGGCTCTAATGCCGTGCGAGCGTCGAATGGCTCAATATAGTACTGCAAAACACTATTGAGATACCAAAGATCCTATTACGCATCTTTCGAAACCAGCATGAACGCTTCAGGCTCAAGATCTTCCCAAAACTCAAAAATCTTAGAGGCATTCAACCCGGACCGCCAACCATGTGTCCGGAAGTGCTCTCGATCAAGTTCATTTTCCAACCCTGCCATGAACAGACGCTTATCAGCATCTCTTTGCGTAGGGTTTCGCCGCGAAACCAACTTCTCAACAATAGCGAACATACGTGAACGTTCCGAACGCTCGGCAGCTCTTTTTGCGTATGCCTGATCCTCCTCATACTTTTCCAGGCGCCGCAGCCGAGCAGCCTCTTTGGCTTCGGGCGAAGGTTCAACGTCGTTCTCAGGTGAGTTTGATTGGTAATCGTCCCGTAGAGCCGCTGAAAGATACCCCAACGCAGATTTCACACTCCCCTGCCCGCTTACATATTCGAGTTTCTGCTGTACGTAGTCTTCACCGTGCTCCGCGATCCACTGACGAGCTAACCGGTCAGACACGCCTTGCTTTAGCAACTTCTTATAAACCGGCAAATTTCGAACCCCATCACTGTCGTCAATTTGGAACATTGCCTTTTGGGGGTTACTTTTAATCCTGAACCTAATATCGGTGACTGTACGACCTTTCTTTTGAAAATCCGCCTCAACCAGAATATCCGAGCTCTTGTTTACCTCTGCCACAGCCGGCTTGATAATCTTTGCGTTCAGATGCTTGAAACTACTGTAGTAGTCGCTTCCATCAACGCCCATCAACTTCCTAAAAACATCCAACGACCACCACCCAGTCGAACCGGTTCTGACAAACCTGTAACAGTTTTCATAAAGCGCCAGTCCATGACCAGAACTGAAGTTCTTCTGAATTTGCACGTTAATCAAAGCGTAAATCTTGGGGTCGTAGAGTTTTTGAGCCAGGGCTGGTGAATAGGCATATTCACAGACACCGCCCTTCAGCTTTGCAAAACTTAAAAGAGACGAAACTCCCCACTCTTGACGGCCCTTTTCATCAAGCATGTCCCACTCGGCTACAGTTTCAGCCAAAGCTCGAAGGCTTGATCGCAATGTATCAAAATCGTTTGAGTTGTACCCAACCATCATCGCTAGTGTTCGCGCATCAATTGTATGGGTTGTCGCAGACGTCAATGCATCATAGGCGTTGAGCAAAAGTACATTCGACAACTTACGCTGCAATAGCGTCAACTTACCGCTGATGTGTATAGCAGCGACGTTCTTTTTGACTGCTTCACGGCGCAACGCACCCGAGAGACGGTCGAGGTTCAATTTCGTTTCTGGCATGATTCTGCCTGACTGCTCTTTATTGTGACATTTGACACGAAAGGTACCTCCGGAGCAAACAGTTTTGGGTGCCTAAATACGGGATGACCCTTATCCTGCAGACGGGTACCCAAAGACTTTCCATCCGAACTTATCCACAGAAACCTCTGTATATTGACCACACCTCCGTAACCACGAGCCAGCGCCGATACATTTTTTGCTTTTCTCAGAGCCTAAAAGGCGGGTTTCCGCACATCCTGCGAATCGGGCCCTTTCCCACCGAATTCTGTTACCAATCGACCCGCATACGGGTACCTTTGATACCGAAGAATGGTCCCTTAACACCTGTAACCAGGTACCCAAAACGCTATATACTGTTGTTTTTAAGCGTTTTTCTAATGGCAAAGACTCTAAATATCTAAAAATAAATAAACGATTTGTTGCGTTGTTCTATTCATTTTTTTATTCAGAACACACCTCCAAGGCGCTCTATCCATGTTTTTTGTGGAAAACCCCGACTCACAGGATAGCGCCTACGTAAAATGTTCGTTAAGTTCGGCGATATACGCTCTAATAGCGAACATACTGTGAGGCACACACAATGAGCAAACCGACGCAACCTCCCCTGCCCCCCTACTTTAACCTAGATCCAGAGCAAGCGGCAGGGAAACTTCCAGACCCTATTGGAACCACGCGGTTTGCCAAGGCGGCAACCTTTTGTGCTAAAGGGAGGGAAGACCTGGCACTAAGAGGTTACGCTCCAGACGGAGAAAAACGCCTTCGCCGTTTTTCTATTTGGGAAATAACAAAGTACCTAATTCCGGTAGCTCCTGCGCATTTAAGACGCGTATTGAAGGCCAATCCGGAACTTCCGCAAGGAGAAGGTGAGGCCGGCTCCAAATGGTTTACTCTTGAAGAAGTTATAAGTCTCAGAAAACACTTTGCGGCAGGCGGAGTTAGTACGAAAGAATACCTGCCTTATCGTCCGGAAGGATTGCCTGCGAAAGTTGTGGCTGTCGCAAATTTCAAAGGAGGCGTTGGTAAAACGTCTACCGCCGCGCATTTGGCAATGTCCGCTGCCTTAGACGGCTACAAGGTGCTGGTTGTTGACTTGGACAGTCAAGGATCCATGACCTCTATCTTGGGCGGACGCGTAGCAGATGAGTGGCAAACAGTTTTCCCTTTGATAGCAAAAGATTACGCGCGTGCGGTACAGGAAGAGAACCGTGTGCGAAGCGCTGCAGGACAGCCAGAAATAGCCTTGGATGAAACTCTAGAAGAGGCGATGAAAACCTCCCCAAAAGACGTAATTCAAAAAACACATTGGCCAAACATTGACCTTATCGGAGCGCAGTTGAACCTCTACTGGGCCGAGTTTCAGATACCTGTGTGGCGAATGGGACTTCGGAGTTGGCCGTTGTGGGATGGGTTGACAAATTTCTTAGAGGATGAGGGGGTTCTGAATGACTACGATATTGTCTTTCTCGATACCCCTCCTGCACTTGGGTACCTTACAATCAACGCTCTTGCAGCCGCTGACATTCTTTTGGTGCCGTTGGGGGCCTCGTTCCTTGAATTTGATTCAACGGGCAGATTCTTCGATATGCTCTACACGACTTTCGCCAGTATAGAGGACGGAGAGAATGCAGCCTTGAGGGCCGCAGGCCTACCGGAACTGAAATTTGAGTGGGACGTTGTTCGGGCCATCATAACCAGGTTTGACGCCAGCCAGCAAACAGACATGGCGAATGTCATCCAAGCTTATTTTGGTGACTTTATGAATGCTTACCGGCAGGATTTTACTGCGCTTGTCGGGCAGGCGGGCGAGCAAGTTAACGGCATCTATGAAGCGGATTACAGAGACTTCAACCGGGAAACCTACGTCAGAGGGCGGGAAACGTTTGATCGCACATACGCAGAATTCAAAGAAGTCCTGATCGGTTGCTGGTGGCGCGACGCAAATATGGGAGGTGAGAGCAATGGCTAAACGCAGAAGACTTTCGGTGCCGGACACTAAGGAGCTCAAGGAGATCGAGGAAGGTTTCGCCGCGAAACCATCGTTGAACCCATTTGAGGGTTCGGGTGTCACGCCCCCAATAGCGCAAGTTGCTGCAGAAGCTGCCATGCTAAACGGTATGACGTCCGTCACTGATCGGGCTGCTTTGGCGAAAGATCAAGGTGACGCGTCCAAATGGCGCGCAGCTCAGGACGCCGGATTGGTCGCTGAAGAGCTGCCTATCGAAGCGATTGATCCTGACTTCATTCGTCGCGACCGTATGGCCGAGGACGAAGAGGCGATGGCCGAGTTGCTAGAATCGCTACGGGAAAACGGATTGAGAACGCCAATTGAGGTGACGCAAAGCGGCGAAGGCTATGGGCTGATTTCCGGCTTTCGACGACTGGTGGCCTTCCGTCGTCTATCTCAAACGGAGTCGCGGTTTGCCAAAATCCCGGCATTTGTGCGCCAGGCTGGAACGGGGCAGGGAGCCTACGTTTCGATGGTCGAAGAGAATGAACTGAGAGCGAATCTTAGCCCATACGAACGAGGTCGCATTGCCGTGTTGGCTGCGGGGCAGGGGGTTTTTTCTTCGACCGAGGAGGCGGTGGATGTTTTGTTTGCAGCAGCTTCTAAAGCCAAGCGCTCGAAAGTCAGAAGTTTTGCCCTCGTGCACGAAGCATTGGGGGACGTTTTGCGATACCCTATTGATTTGACAGAGAAAATAGGATTGTCCCTTGCGGCTGCATTGCGTTCGGGCGCTCAGACGGAGCTCCGGAATGCCTTGGTCGCTTCTGAGCCGAGTGATGCGAAGTCAGAATGGGCTGTTCTAAACGCAGCACTAAAATCATTGAACCAACCCGGCAAAATCAAGTCGCGGGGAGGTAGGCCTCAGCAAGTGCAAAAACTGACTTCTGTCGCGTTGTCCGGTGGAGGCAACGTGGTCGGCGAATTGTCGGCCAATGAAGTGCGTATCCGCATTCAGATTGAAAACGTTTCAGTCGAGGAAGCTCAGGCGTTGCTTGAAAAGATTGCTAGCAGTCTGGCCTAGGTCACGTTCCATTCTGTAAGCCTTGGGTTCGAAGGTTGGCTGTGCTCTGTCTTCGTTGAGAGAGAACAGAGCGCAGCTACTTCAACTGGCATGAAATGATCAGGTTTTAGCTGCACCGAAAAGCTGGGTGTGAAGTGTCAACGTTTAAGTGGCGAAGAGATTTGCAGGTACGCTGGCCGTCTTCCGAGAAAAAAAGTTTTCGAATAGCCATTCCGGAAATACCAAACCTGGAAGCTAAATGGTCCTGCGGTTTGATCGGAGTTGCTCGGAAGTCTACGATCGATGCCTGAGTCACAAGCAAGAGCCGTACTACGGATTATGAAGTGTACCTGCCGAGGTGAAAAGCAGGGCTATTGATTACTGCGCGCATTTCAGAAGACAGAAAAAGTTAACAAGACAAGGTTGCTAGTTGTGGTGAGCCAAAAGACAGCTAGGGTTAAAGAGCCTAACATCACCATACACCTGTAACACGGCTTCAAAGCAGTGCTCAAAAGCTGTAAAAAATGGGCAGTAAAGGCAATGCTCTGTTAAAAAAATGTGTCGTAAACTTCTTTGAGGACCAACGTCGGCGACATGATTTGCAACAAATCTCCAGAAACGGTGTTGTCACGTTAACCGTCGTTCGGTTGCTCATGCTTGGATTTGGACATAGGTGACATCGATGAATTCATCGT
>NZ_JBXWLY010000015.1:0-127977 GCF_059609525.1 Ruegeria sp. YTSC325 | reverse complement strand
AATGCCGCCACTCGAGCTGCTTGAAGTCCGGGCATCAGCATTCCTTGGTGGGTCGGAAGTTAACGTGACAACACCGTTCCGGGTGATACCGCTGAGCTGCGCCGGGGTGGTACGATCACTGTGGACGCGCAAGGCAACTACAGGATGGAGAATTCGGAAGAATTTACCGGCGGCCGGGGCGCCCGTGTATTCGTGACCGCAGAATTGCCGCCCGAGTTCACGTTGGCCAATTACCACAAGGTTTTGTTGGCTGAAGATTCTTCTGACAGCATGGGGCGGGCGTTCTTCAATACTCTGACTGTGACCATCCCGGCGACAATCATTCCGATCTTGGTGGCCGCCTTTGCGGCCTATGCGTTGGCGTGGATGGATTTCCCCGGCCGCGCCCTGCTGATTGCTGCCGTAGTTGGATTGTTGGTGGTGCCGTTGCAACTGGCGCTGATCCCACTTTTGAAATTCCACCTCAATATCGGGATCGGGAAAGGCTATCTTGGGGTTTGGATGGCCCATACCGGGTTCGGGATGCCGCTGGCAATCTACCTGCTGCGCAACTACATGGCTGGCCTTCCCCGAGACCTGATCGAAAACGCGCGGGTTGACGGAGCGACCGAGTTTCAGATCTTCACCAAACTGATCCTTCCGCTCAGTTTCCCGGCGCTGGCCTCTTTCGCGATCTTCCAGTTCCTGTGGACTTGGAATGATCTGCTGGTCGCCAAGGTCTTTTTGATCGACGCGTCGGGTCAGACCACCGTCATGACCAACCAGATTGTCGAGTTACTGGGCACGCGGGGCGGCAACTGGGAAATTCTGGCCACGGCGGCCTTTGTCTCGATCGCCGTGCCGCTGATCGTTTTCTTCGCAATGCAAAAATATCTGGTCCGGGGCCTGCTGGCCGGATCCGTCAAATAGAGGCTTCTGATGAACGTGCAGAACACTGTGGACACAACGAAGGCAACCCAAGCAGCGTCCGATTGGTGGCGTGGCGGTGTGATCTATCAGATCTATCCCCGCAGCTTTCAGGACAGCAACGGCGACGGAATTGGCGACCTGAGGGGGATAACTCAGCGTCTGGGCTATATCGCCTCGCTTGGGGTCGATGCGATCTGGATATCGCCGTTCTTCAAATCTCCGATGAAAGACTTCGGATATGATGTCAGCGATTACCGCGATGTCGATCCGATGTTCGGAACGATGGCGGATTTCAAAGAGCTTCTGGATCAGGCGCATGGGCTTGGGCTGAAAGTGATGATCGATCTTGTGTTGTCGCATACCTCGGATCAGCACCCGTGGTTCAGCGAAAGCCGGTCCAACCGCGAAAACGAAAAGTCCGATTGGTATGTCTGGGCGGACCCGAAACCGGACGGAACGCCGCCAAACAACTGGTTGTCGATCTTCGGAGGCTCGGCCTGGCAGTGGGACTCGCGGCGATTGCAGTATTATCTGCACAACTTCCTGACTTCGCAGCCCGACTTGAATTTCCATTGCCCGGCGGTTCAGGACGCCTTGCTGGATGTGGCCCGGTTCTGGTTGGATTTGGGCGTCGATGGGTTCCGGCTGGATACGATCAACTTCTACTTCCACGACATGCAGCTGCGCGACAACCCCGGCTTGCCGATGGATCAGCGTAACGCCTCGATTGCGCCGATGGTGAATCCCTATAACCATCAAGATCACCTTTTCTCCAAAAGCCAGCCCGAGAATATCGCCTTCCTCGAACGGTTGCGTGCGTTGACCGACGAATATGAAGGCCGTGCCTGTCTGGGTGAGGTCGGAGACGCGCAGCGCGGGCTTGAGATCATGGGAGAATACACCACCGGCGATAAACGGATGCACATGTGCTATGCCTTCGAGTTTCTGGAAAAACGTGCATTGACTGCGTCTTACGCCAAACAGGTTTTCGATCAGTTAGAGGACAAGGCCGGTGATGCGTGGCCTTGCTGGGCCTTCTCGAACCATGATGTTCAGCGACACGCGACGCGTTGGGGATTAAGCGACGAGGCCGTTCGACAGCATGCGGTTCTGATGATGTGCCTTCGCGGCTCTGCCTGCCTGTATCAGGGTGAGGAACTGGGTCTGCCCGAGGCCGATGTAGCGTTCGAAGATCTGCAAGATCCTTACGGCATCGAATTCTGGCCCGAATTCAAAGGCCGCGACGGATGCCGCACGCCGATGGTCTGGGCCGCGCAGGACGAGCAATCGGGATTTAGTGCCGGTCGTCCTTGGCTGCCCGTCAGCCCGCTGCAAGCCGAGCGCGCGGTAGACAGGCTGGAGCAGGACCCGAACTCGATGCTGCATCACTATCGCCGCGCGATTGCGCTGCGACATGCGCATCCGGCACTGATGTCCGGGGAGCAGATGCAGATGGCCCAGACCGGCCCTGTTCTGACCTTCCTGCGCGACGCCCCGACTGAACAGGTTTTCTGTGCCTTCAATTTGGGCTCGGATCCGACCCAAATCACATTGCCAGAGGGGAACTGGTACGTAATCGGGGAGGAGTTGGGCAGCGTCGACGGGGAAGGGGCACTGTCCCTCGACGCTGCGCAATTCTGTCTGCTGGCGCGGGACAAGGGGTAGGTTATGTCGGAACTCAAACTCACGGACGTGGCCAAGACTTATGGTCATGTGGATGTTCTGAAGAACATCAATCTGGACATTGACCGGGGCGAGCTGATCGTTTTCGTCGGCCCTTCGGGCTGCGGTAAATCCACCTTACTACGTATGATTGCAGGGCTGGAGAAGATCTCGGGCGGGACGCTTGAGATCGAGGGGCAGATGATGAACGATGTGCCCCCGGCGCAGCGCGGCATTGCGATGGTGTTCCAAAGCTATGCGCTTTATCCCCACATGACCGTGCGCGAGAATATGGCCTTTGCCCTCAAGATCGCCAAAATGCCTGCGGCGGATGTGGATGCCGCGGTCGAACGGGCCGCCCAGATCCTTCAGCTTGAACCGTTTCTGGACCGCCTCCCCAAGGCTCTGTCCGGGGGGCAGCGTCAGCGGGTTGCCATTGGGCGGGCCATTGTACGCGATCCCAAGGTGTATCTGTTCGACGAACCGCTTTCGAACCTCGACGCGGCCCTGCGTGTTGCGACGCGCATTGAAATTGCGCGCCTGAAAGAGGCAATGCCCGACAGCACAATGATCTACGTGACCCACGATCAGGTTGAGGCCATGACATTGGCCACTCGGATTGTTGTTCTGGCCAACAAGGGTATCGCACAGGTGGGTACTCCGTTGGAGCTGTATGAAACACCCGACAATGAGTTTGTCGCGCAGTTCATAGGCTCTCCGGCGATGAACCTGTTGCCAGGTGTCATCGTGCAAACTGGTTCCGAGACGGTGGTTGATCTGGATTCAGGCGGAACGGTTACAAGCAGTATCGCGACCCAAGAGCAAGACATGGGTAAGCAGGTCAATGTCGGCATCCGGCCCGAAGACTTTGTACCCACCGATGAAAGCCCTGCATTCGAAGGCGTTGTCGATTTCACAGAAGCATTGGGCGAGGTGACTTTGTTGTATTTCGAGAGCCGTAAAGGTGCCGAAGCCGTCATTGCCAAATTGCAAGGGATTCAACGCGGCAAAAGAGGGCAAACAGTCGGAGTCACGGCTAGCCCTGAGAAAGTTCACTTGTTCCATGATGGCAAAAGCATGCGCGCAACATCCTGATTCTTCTGAAAATCACTAAAGCACTCTCATATCTGGTTTTGCCTGCTTCACTCGACTGGTAAACGGGTCTGCTCCGTTTTGCCTCATTTATCGGCATGTGGATCAAGCGGCATATTTTTAACGTTTCTGCAATTTTGATGTTTTCGGGCCAGAGCCGTGTATTTGCTGAATTGCGCACAGGATCGTGCAAGAGAGCAGCGCAAACTGGACCTATGAAAACTGATAACTGTCACTTTTGGACTGACAGAGGTCTCGCAAAGGTCTAGCGTGTAAACACAAAAACAAAAAACTAATGAAAACGGGAGATACAACTATGACTGAATTCAAGACCCTGTCCCGGCGGACAGTCCTGAAAGGCGCTGGTGCGGCGGCGCTGGCTGCCCCGCTTTATAGCAAAAGCGCGCTGGCCTCGTCGGGTGAAATCAACATCCTGATGTGGTCGGACTACCTGCCGCCGTCCTTCCTGCAGGAGTTTGAAACTCTGACCGGAATCAAGGTCAACTATACTGGTATTGGTTCGAACGAAGAGATCATCAACAAGATGAAGGCCACCAAAGGCCAGGGCTTTGACATCGTCTCGCCCACCAACAACCGGTCCTTGCAGTGGGAACCGCTGGAGCTGTTGCAGCCCTTCGACATGAACAAGGTGCCGATTGATCTGGTGAACCCGGCGATGGCCGCAATTGGCACGGATGCGTGGAACTTTGGCGATGCGGGCGTGCATTGGCTGCCGCATATCTGGGGTACCGAGGGCATTGCCTATCGCACCGATCTATGGCTGCCCGAAGGCGATGCGCCGTCTTATGGCGATGTATGGTCCGAGGAGAACGCGGGCAAAACCATGGGTCGCGCGCATTCGATGATGCTGGGCGCAGGTCTTTACATGGAACGTTCCGGTGAGATGGAACCGGGTTCGGTCTGGGCCGCTTATGGTGACGAAGACACCATGCGCAAGGTTTGGGGCCAGATCGCCGACTGGTGCATCGAGCGCAAGAACCGGATCAAGCTGATCTGGAATGACGCGGATACTCAGAAAAACGGTCTGCTGAACGAAGGTGTTGTGGTTGGTCAGACTTGGGACGGCCCACCGCTGGCGTTGAAATCGGCAGGCGAGCCTGTACACTACCAAGCCCCTGTCGAGGGTGCGATGGCCTGGGTTGACGGTATGTCGATTCCGACCGGTGCGACGAATATCGATCAGATCTATGCCTTCATCGACTTTGCCTATCAGGCGAAGCCGGCTGGTGTGGCGATCGACAGCCACGGCTATAACTCGCCAGTTCTGGGTGCCGATCAATATTCGGGCGACACCTACAAGAAGAACTTTGCCGAGGCTTATCCGGGCGACTCGCTGGCCAACCTCAACCCGTGGCCGGCTGAGGCACCGTGGTACGCCGAAACCCGGACTGAGTTCGTCAACAAGTTCAAAAGCGCCTGATCGCTTTGAAACGACGCCCTCCGCGATGTCGCGGGGGGCCATCCATCCGTGCGCTTTGGCGTGACGGACACTATATCGGTGTGGTCCCCATCCGCACCAGACGGAGATACCTAAAATGAGTGCAGGGGTCGGTGTAGATCTGGAAAACCTGTGGATTCGGTTCGGCGATTTCGTCGCCGTGCGGGATGCTAATGTGAACATCAACGGGGGGGATTTCTTTTCGTTCCTTGGCCCTTCGGGCTGCGGCAAGACGACGATCTTGCGGGCTGTTTCCGGCTTTCTTGATCCCAGCGAAGGCAAGGTTCTGATCGGTGGCAACGACATGCGCGGGATCGGCCCGAACAAACGGCCCACTGCACTGATCTTCCAGAACCTCGCGCTGTTTCCGCTGATGAAGGTCTGGGAGAACATTACCTTTTCCATGGAAATAAAAGGTGCCAGCGCCAGAGAGCGCCGTAAACGCGCGGATGAGTTGCTGGACATGATCGCCTTGCCGGGGCAGGGCGACAAACTGCCTAGTGAACTCTCAGGCGGCCAGCGTCAGCGTGTGGCCATCGCGCGCGCCCTGTGCGCCGAACCCGACGTATTGCTGCTGGACGAGCCGCTCTCGGCGCTGGACCTGAAGCTGCGCCAGCATATGCGCACCGAACTGCGCGAGATTCAGCAACGTGTGGGGATTACTTTTATTTACATCACCCACGATCAAGGCGAGGCGCTGACCATGTCCGACAACATCGCCGTGATGCGGGCGGGTGTGATCGACCAGATTGCTGACGGCAAGACGATTTACAATGACCCAAACACGGCTTTTGCGGCCTCGTTCGTCGGGGAAAACAACGTGTTCCGAGGCAAGATCAGGCAGGTCATGGGGACTGAAGCCGTGATCTCGACCAATCGCACCGGCGATCTTGTAGCGCGGATTTCAACCGCCAATCAGGGCAAGATGCGCGAAGGAGATGAGGCAATGATGTTCGTCCGACCCGAAGCCTTTGCTATCGCTTCCGATGACGCCCCGGGCGACCATTGCGTTACGGCACGTGTGAAGCACGAAGAATTCGAAGGCAACGTCTTCAACATTTTCACCGAAGGCGACGGTGGTAAAGAGATCAAGGTATCCCTGCCCAATGTCGGGCAATCCTTCGAGGATCACACAGGCCAGACCATCCGGCTGGAATACGAGACCCGCAACGCGGTTCTGGTTCCGGCAGGTGAGCTGGCTGCGGAATAGGGGAAATCACATGCCCCGTTTCCTGAAAGAATTCTTCAACCGCAATGGCACAGGCATGGGGCTGGCGATTCTGGGTCTGGTGATCTTCTGGACCATCGGCCTGATCATCCTCCCTCAGTTGTCGATGCTGGATTTCTCATTCCGGCCCAACCTGCCTCCGCCCGAGATTGGCGGGCCAAAGGATGTCTATACGCTGGAGAACTACAAATACCTGATCTACGGCCCCGAAGGCGGCAGTCAGGACTATAACGCAGTTGATCTGCGCGTGTTTTTCCGCACTTTGCTGGCTGCGATCTGTGTGACGATCTTCAACCTGATCCTGTGCTACCCGATCGCCTATTATCTGGGTCAGTCCAAAGGCAGCCACATCCGCATCTTTGCGATCATGCTGATCATCCCCTACTGGATTAACGAAATCCTGCGTGCCTTTGCTTTGCGGATTATCTTTGGCGAGACAGGTGTGCTGAATACCTTGTTCATGGGGCTGGGCATCTGGGATACGCCGTTTGACTTTATCCGCAACGATATCGCGCTCTATGCAGGGCTTGGCTATGCCTACATCCTGCTGATGATTTTTCCGATCTATAACGTGATCGAAAGTCTGGACCACAATCAGATCGAGGCCGCGCGGGATCTGGGTGCGCCCTGGTGGCGTATTCACTGGCGGGTAGTTATTCCTTACGCCAAGCCGGGGATCAGCTCGGGCTGTACGATGGTGTTCATGCTGTCGGCCGGTGCGCTGGCCGCGCCGCAGATTCTGGGCGGGCCGTCCTCGCTGTGGTTCACGCAGCTGATCTATCAGCAGTTCAACGATAATAATGACTGGCCGCAGGGGGCCGCCTACGCCATCGTGCTGCTGGTGACCTGTATCCTGTTCGTGCTGGCCGTGATGCGCCTGTTCAAGGTGAATATGGGGGATATCGGGAAATGAACCTGTCCTTCCTGCGTATCAGCATCTGGGTCTATCTGGCGATCTTCTTCCTGTATCTGCTGGGCCCGCTGGTGATCATGTCAGTCACAGCCTTCAACTCGTCCGCATTCCCACGGATGACCCCGTGGGAATGCCTGACCTTCCAGTGGTTCGGAGAACTGTTTCAAGATCAGCGTATCCTGAACGGCATCAAGAACTCGCTGATCATCGGGGCCGGTACGGTGGTTTTGTCGGTTGCGATGGGGCTGGCGGGGGCGCTGATGCTGACCCAAATCTGGCCCAAGCTGCGCGCGACTTATTACACTATCATCATCGCGCCGATCCTGATCCCCGGCGTTGTGCTGGGGATTTCGACACTGGTGTTCTGGGACCGGATCAACCGGATGCTCGGGCTGGGCGCGGATAGTGTGTTGTCGAACGGCATCTTCCTGACGGTGATTGGCCAGTCCACCTTTATCGCCAGTTACTGCATGCTGGTGCTGGTGGCGCGTCTGCAGCGTTATGACGTGGCCCTGACCGAGGCCGCGCTGGACCTTGGTGCGACCCATGCGCAGGCATTCCGCAAGATCCTGCTGCCGTTCATGCGACCCGCGATTGCAAGCGCCGCAGTGCTGGCATTCCTCGCGTCGTTCGAGAACTACAACACGACCACTTTCACCTTTGGCGAATACCCGACGCTGACCATCGAACTGGCGCAAAAGGTGCGGTACGGAATCACGCCTTCGATCTCGGCTTTGGCCTTCATCATCGTGGCGCTAACTGTGTTCTTTGCTCTGCTGAATGAGGCCAAGCTGAAACGGCAGGAGCTGGTGGCTGCCGCGCGCAAGAACGCCACGGTCGAGGAATTGGCGGGCAAGATCAAGTTGCCCAGCTTCTTCGCGGGTAACGTGGCGGCCCTTTTGGTGGTTGTCTTCGGCGTGGCCACGATCACCGTGGTTGGTACCGCGACAGCCTATAACCCTGCGCAATGCATCGCCAACGTCAAAGAGCTAAAGCAGCTTGAGGCTGAGCAGCGTATTCAGGAACTGCGCAAGCAACGTGAAGAACGCCGCAAACAGCGCGAAGCGGAAGAGGCCGAACGGGGTGGTGCGCAATCAACGCCGAAACCGTCAAACAATAGCGGGTTTGGCAATGTGTTTGCACCGAACACGTTGGGCGGAGGCGACGAGGAGTCGAGCTCGGAGCCGCAGCCGTCGACAAACGGTGGGTTCGGCGGGGCCTTTGATCCGAACAGTCTGAAGACAGACTAGCGACGTCAATCACGCCCGCCGGGATTATCCTTCGGCGGGCGTTTCTTTCTCAACGATCAGTACATCACAGGCATCAATCACGTGCCCGTTCCACGTGACCGGTGTCGCGTTGTAGTTGATCAGGAACACGTGGTGTTCAGTCTCGCGGCGGCGCAGGCCACCGGGAACAGGATGCAGTTTCAAACCGGTATGTTGGGCCGCCATTTGAACGACGCGATCCCATAGAGGCTCATCGGGAAACCCAGCGAGGTACCAAAGGGTATCTGTACCTGTAAGCGCGGGGGTGCCATCTGCATGAGTCAACAAGGCCGGAGCTGTTCCCGACAACCGCTCAACCCAATGCTGGGCCGCACCACCACCTGTGACGTTTCGTTGGATCGACGGTGGCAAGGTCTCAATCAGATCAACTTCGCTGTCCAATCCGGTTAATCCGGGGCGGCCTGTGCTTGGGATCTGAAAATCGTGTGTGATCGCCCCACTGCGCGGTCCAAGGATCGCCAGAGTGCATCCCTTTTGGATGCGATGTTCAAGGTCTTCGTCGATTGTCGCCAGGCCCGGTGCCAGAATGATTTTGTATCCGTTCTCTGGGATTGTGTCGGGTGAAAGGAAATCCACCGACAGCCCCGCCCGGCGCAGGGCGCGATAGGCCGAGAACACCAGCCGGAAGTAATCAAACCCAGCTCCTTGAGGCTGTGTCGCCCATGCCCAATCCGAGGCATAGTCGAACAGAATGGCAGCGTCTGCCCTTGTTTGGGCCACCGGACCGATTTCGGCTAAGGTGTCTGCAGTTTCCCGCGCTTCAGTTAATCCGGGGGCCGGGCGATCATTCGGCGTCAAAAGCCCGGCATGCATCTGTTCTTGTGCGAACGGTGCCTGACGCCAGCGGAAGTAGCTGACCACCTCGGCGCCATGGGCGACAGCCTCAAGCGACCAGAGCTTGACCATACCCGGCAGCGGCGCCGGGTTGTATGGGGCCCAGTTCACCGGGCCGGGTTGTTGCTCCATCACCCACCAGCGACCCCGCCCCACCGCGCGGTAGAGGTCGTGGTGGAAGGCTTGCATGTCAGGATCACCCTGTTGCAAAAAGGCGGTCTTGTGCGCCTCATCCTCCTCAAGACGGTCCGACAGAAAACCGATCGGATAGCTATCCCACGTGGCGATATCCAAGTCCTCGCCCACCTTGAAATGGTCGAACTCCAGCACGCGACCCATGTAATTGTGCAACAACGGCGCGTCGGTCTGCCCGCGTAACACGTCCACTTGTGCTTTGTTGAACACCACCACCTGATCCGAGCTGAACCGGCGAAAGGCCAGAACATGGGCGGGGTTGGGTTCAGTCACAGTCAGGTTGGGCAGGTCAATCTGGTCGAACCCGTCATATTCCATCGACCAGAACACATTACCCCACGCCGTATTTAACGTGTCAATCGAGCCATATTCCGCTTCAAGCCAGTTCTGAAACGCGGCAAGCGCGACTGGGCTATAGCTGAGGGTGGTTTCGTGGCAGCCGTATTCATTGTCGATCTGCCATGCTGCGATATGAGCGTTTCGGCCATAGCGTTCGCCCATGATACGGGTGATCCGCGCGCATTCCGCGACATAACCTTCATGGCTAAAGCAGTAGTGCCTGCGAGAACCAAATTTGCGTGGGCTTCCATCCGGATTCATTGCCAGCATGTCAGGATGTTTCTCAATCATCCACCGCGGAGGTGTGGCAGTCGGGGTTCCCAGAACCACTTTCAGACCGGCTGCACCGAGTGTTTCAATGGCCCGATCCAGCCAGTCGAATTGCAAATCGCCTGGAGTAGGCTCCATCCGACTCCAGGCGAATTCGCCAATGCGTACCCAGGACAGCCCGGTCTCGACCATGCGGGCGGCATCCTCAGCCCAATTTTCTTCTGGCCAGTGTTCGGGGTAATAGCAGACGCCGAGTTCGGGAGTCATAGGATCACTCTGTGTTCTGGCTGTCCTTGCCCCGCATTTGGTGCGGCAAAGGTCATACCGTTTGTGGGATGGTTTCTAAGCGTTTCGGCATCCAGCCCTTGGCGCGCGGTTGTGCAGAAAAGGGTTGTCAAATCGTCGCCTCCAAACGCCGGGCATGACGTATGCGCCGCGTCAAAGGTCACGGCTTTCAGGAACTGCCCGTCAGGAGAATACACTGCGACGCGATGCGCACCCCATTGCGCGATCCATATCTGGCCTTCGGTATCTACCACCGCGCCGTCAGGGTTCAGGTGATCATCGCGCAGGTCAAGGAAAACGGTGCTGTCGCCTTCCGGCCAGCCAGTCTGTGGGTTCAGCGACCAGCGCATAACCTGTTTGGTCATTGTGTCAGAAAAATAGGCACAGGATCGGTCCGGCGCGAAACAGATGGCGTTAGAGATCGTGACATCTGGCACCAAACGGCGGACTTCGCCGCGCCAGAACCGATAGATCGATCCAGCCCCATGTTCCGCGTTCTTGCCCATCGTTCCGATCCAGAACCCGCCCCACGGATCAGCCCGGCCATCATTCGAGCGCGTTATGGAATTCTCTGCCTCTAGTGTTGCGATCAACTCTTTTTCGCCAGTGTCCAGGCTGAACCGCCACAGGCCGGTTTCAGACGCAATAAGCAGCACGCCCCGGTTGACCCACCCTGCGGCTGAGACATGTTCATCGAATTGCCAGCTTTGGGGCACACCGTCACGTTGCGTGAGCAGCCGTTTGCCAAGAATGTCGAACCAGAACAGCTGTCGCCGACCGGGGTGCCACAGCGGCCCCTCGCCCAGCTCGCAGGGGCGATCGTCGTAGACGGAGTTCATCCAACCGCCTTGTCATAGGCCGCAACGATCTTGCGGGCGCGCTCGGCAATCTCAGACACTGACATACCCGGTTTGAACAGGGCTGATCCTATGCCGAACCCATCTGCGCCGGCGTTGATCCACTCGCCAAAGTTTTCAGGGCCTGCGCCACCGACGGCGAAGACTTGTGTGCCTCCAGGCAAAACGGGGCGCAATGCAGCCAAACCCGCGGGGCCTGCCATTACGCCGGGAAACAGCTTAAGGCCGGTTGCCCCGGCCTTGAGAGCATTGAACGCTTCGGTAGGTGTATAGATGCCAGGCCAGCTTTGCAGGTTCAGACTGACCGATCGTTTGATGACATCGATGTCGCAGTTCGGTGAAACGATCAGCTTACCTCCGACAGCGGCCACGGCCTCCACTTGATATGTGGCCAAGACTGTACCAGCGCCAATCAGGGATTTTTCGCCGTATTTGTCGGCTAGAATCCCGATGCTATCGAGCGGGTCGGGAGAGTTCAGCGGAACTTCGATTTTGTCGATGCCAGCGTCGATCAGGGTGGCGCCTACATCTGCAGCTTCGGTAGGACGCAGCCCTCTGAGAATGGCGATGATGGGTCTGCTCATGCTGTTTGCCTCGTGCGGTTCCGGGCTTGCCGCAGACCCTCCAGAGTGGCCTGGGTATTGTTCGCAATTTCAGCAAATGCGCCCTGCTGTTTAAGCGCGTGCGCATAGATTCTAGAAAGGTTGTCGGCCCCGATGATTGCGATTTGTTGCCCCAGCCAGTAGGGGCGCGTGGCGGCCAGTTCTGCCCCGATGAGGTAACCTGACAATCGCGCGCGCGCGGCGCCCGGATCATCTGCGTTCAACAAATCCGATGCGCGCAGCCCAAACAAGCGCGCCGCCATCTGTTCGGGTTTCGACAGGGTGTCCGCCGTGGCCTCGGCAAAAGCGTCCTGATCCCAGCCGTCACTGACTGAGTGTCTGAGAACAGATTGCTCACTAAGCAGACTGAACATCTCGCCTGTCATGAAAGTTCGGAAGCTGACGACCTCGTCGGCGCTGACTTGGACCCATTTGGTATGCGTTCCGGGCAGGCATATCACACCATCCCAGTTCTTGCGCCCAGACAGGAAACCAGCGATTTGCGTTTCCTCGCCACGCATCACATCTGGCGGGGCAGCCTGTTTCAGGCCGGGTACCACAAAAGCGCGAATGCGGGGGTCTGTATTTGGTACACGAATAGGCGTTTCAGGCACCGGGGCCGTTGGCACGGCCGAGTAGGGGGCCTCAACCCAACCCTGGCGCGCACCGACCATGCCGCAGGCGACGACATCGACCGGTGCGTCCCCTAACCAGTCATCGATCAGTTCCAACAGCGCGTTTTGAAACCCATCTTTCGGAAGCTTACCCATCCCTTTGTCGGATTGAGCCTGATCCAGAACGTTGCGGCCCTGCATGGCCCAAACCCGCAAGTGAGAGGTGCCCCAATCCGCTGCAATCCATTCAATACTCATGCTGCTACCCCGTTACCACGACGCCGCCATCTACCACCATGCACTGTCCGGTCATGGCGCGGCTGGCGTTTGAGGCCAGAAACAAGGTAGGCGCAATCATGTCTTCGGGGGTCAAGTGCTCCTTGAGGCACTGCCGTTCCATGTGGGCGGCCAGATCGTCGGGCGTGGCCCACATATCCAGCTGTTTTTGCGTCAGAACCCAGCCGGGGGCTAGGGCGTTGACACGGATGTTCTGGGGCCCGAGCTCACGCGCAAGCGACCGGGTCATGCCGGTGATACCGGCATTCGCGGTGGTGTAGATGGGATAGCCCCCATTCCCCATCATGTAGCTGATGGAGCTGAAATTGATGATCGCCCCGCCCGCCGTCATCTGCTGCACGGCCTGCTGGCAGGCAAAGAAATAAGCCTTCAGGTTGACTTCGATCATCCAGTCCCAGAATTCGGGCGTGGTTTCTTCAAGCGAGTGGCGCTTGTCATTGGCAGCGTTGTTGACCAGCACGTTCAGGGGGCCATGTGCCTGGGCGGCCTGTTGCATGGTGGCGTGCAGCAAGTCGATATCGGTCATGTCGCCTTGCAGGAATAAGGGTGCGCGGCCGTACTTGTCGCGCATCTGCTCGACAAATTCGCTGGCGTCTGAGCGTCCGATAAAGGCTACATTGGCCCCTTGAGCCATAAACCCATCGGTCAGGGCTGCACCCACGCCGGACCCACCGCCGGTGATGTAGACCGAGGCCCCGTTCAGGTCGTGGAAGGTGGCGGGTTGGGTCATCAGTGGCTCTCTCGGGTGACAAGGCGGGTGTCTTTGCCCACCAGAAAATCAAGATCCGCGCCCTGATCGGCTTGCAGCACATGGTCGATGTAAAGCCGGGCATAGCCGCGGGTGTAATGCGGATCGTCCGGTTGCCACGCGGCGCGGCGGGCGTCCAGCTCCTTTTCATCCACCAGCAGTTCCAGTTCGCCATTGCTGGCCGATACACGGATGCGGTCACCGGTCTTGACCAACGCCAGCGTGCCGCCCGCCTGCGCCTCGGGGCTGACATGTAGGATGACGGTGCCAAAAGCGGTGCCCGACATGCGCGCGTCCGAGATGCGGATCATGTCGCGCACGCCTTCTTTGACCAACTTGGCCGGGATCGGCATGTTGCCGACCTCGGGCATGCCCGGATAGCCCTTGGGGCCGCAGCCCTTGAGCACCAGAATGGTCTCGGGCGTCACTGGCAGATCATCGCGGTCGATATTGGCCTTCAGGTCTTCGATGCTTTCAAAAACATAGGCTTCGGCTTCGGTTTCCAGCAATTCATCTGTCGCCGCCGAGGGTTTCACGATGGCTCCGTTGGGCGCGAGGTTGCCGCGCAAGACCCGCAGCCCCGCCGCAGGTTTGACCGGATCGTCAAAGGGCCGGATAACATCGGAGTTATAACACTCAGCACCGTCAAAATGGGCCGAGATATCCTTGTTCAGAACCGTTTTCGCTGGCCGCAGGAAGGGTTTGAGTTCGTTCAGCACCACCGGAACACCACCGGCATAGCAGAAATCCTCCATCAGGTATTGCCCCGAGGGCATACAGTTCACCAGCAGCGGGATCTCTGACCCGATTTCAAAATCCTTCAGCGTCAGGTCCACGCCGACGCGACCCGCCAGCGCCAGCAGGTGAACCACCGCGTTGGTCGACCCGCCCACCGCAGCATTGGTCAGGATAGCGTTCTGGAACGCCTCTTTGGTCAGGATATCCGAGGGTTTGAGGTCTTCGTCCACCATCTCGACAATCCGTTTTCCGGTCAGATGCGCCAGCGCCATACGGCGCGCATCAACGGCGGGCAGAGCGGCATTGGTGGGCAGGGACATGCCCATTGCCTCAACCAAGGACGCCATAGTGGAGGCCGTGCCCATGGTCATGCAGACACCCTTACTGCGCGACATGCCGGATTCGGCGTTCATGAAATCCTGCAGGGTCATTTCGCCCGCGCGGACCTCTTCCGAGAACTTCCACACATCCGTGCCCGAGCCGATATCTTTGCCCTTGAACTTGCCGTTCAGCATCGGGCCGGAACTGACCACGATTGACGGCAGATCGACCGAGGCCGCGCCCATCAACTGGCCCGGCGTGGTCTTGTCGCACCCGCCCAGCAGGACAACACCGTCAATGCCATAGGCGCGGATCGATTCCTCGACATCCATGGCCAAAAGGTTGCGAAACAGCATGGCGGTGGGCTTCATCTGGGTCTCGCCCAGCGACATGACCGGGAATTCGACAGGGAAGCCACCTGCCTCCCACACGCCACGCTTTACGCCCTCGGCCAGATCGCGCAGGCCCGAGTTGCAGGGTGTCAGTTCCGACCATGTGTTGCAGATGCCGATAATGGGGCGGCCATCAAAAGCGTGGTCTGGAAAGCCCTGGTTTTTCATCCACGAGCGGTGGATGAACCCGTCCTTGTCCAGCTTTCCATACCAGTGTTCTGATCGGCGTTTCTTGGTCATTTGCGAAGCCCTTTCAAGCGGCTTTGGCGGGCTGGCACCAGTCCGGCAACCAGTCGGAATGCGCGGTCAGCAGATCACTGACCAGATGGCGGATCTGGCGCAGGTCCAGCTCGGCGGCGGTGTGGGGGTCCATCATCGCGGCGTGATAGATGTGTTCGGGGTTCTGGTCGAGCAGCGCGCGGACTGTCAGTTCCTGCACGTTGATCTGGCTGCGCATCAGCGCGATCAGTTGCGGCGGGATGTCGGTCACGACCGAAGGCTGCACACCGTTGCTGTCCACCAGACAGGGGGTTTCGACCGCAGCGCCCAGCGGCAATTGCGGGATTTGGCCCGTGTTGGGCAGGTTGCCGTAAGCGACATAGGGCGTGTCAGTGACAATGGCGTTCATCAGGTCGGCGGCGAATTCATGGCTGCGGGTCACGTCGATATCGCGCCCATCCGTCAGGGTCTTGGCCTGTTCCTGCCAAGCGGCGACCTGCTCCTCGCAGCGGGTGGGATATTCGTCCAGCGGGATCGAGAACTGCTCGATCAGGTCCGGGCGTCCGTCCTTAATGAACCATGGCACATATTCGGCCAGATGTTCAGAACTTTCAGTGCAGAAATACCCCAGATGATCCATCACCTCATACCGCACCTTGTTGGGGCATCGCGGCATCAGCAGCGGTGGCTTCGGAATTTGCCCACTGGCATATCCCTGCCGCAAGGTGGGGTAGAGGTCGCGCCCCTGATGCTCTAGCCGCAGGAAGAAGGCAACGTGGTTCACCCCGGCGACCTTGTAACGGATGTCGTGCTTGGGCAGATCCAGATCATGGGCCAGCTCTTCGACTGTGTTCTGGACCGAATGGCACAGGCCTACATGCTTCAGCGCCGGAAATTGCTCGGCCAAGGCCCAGGTGTTGATGGCCATCGGGTTGACATATTGCAGTAGGGTGGCATTGGGGCACAGCTGCATAATGTCCTGCGCGATGTCCCACAGCACGGGCACGGTGCGCAACCCGCGCATGATGCCGCCTACGCCCAAAGTATCGGCAATGGTCTGGCGCAGGCCGTATTGCTTGGGAATTTCGAAATCCGTCACCGTGCAGGGCTTGTAGCCACCGACCTGAAAGGCGGTGATCACGAAATCTGCGCCCTCCAGCGCCGCACGGCGGTCTGTATGGGTGGTGACACTGGCCCCTGTTCCAACCGATCGGATCATGGCGCGAGCGACGACCTCGCTTTCGGCCAGCCGGTTGGGGTCGATATCCATCAGGGCAAAGTGGCTGTCGGCCAGAGATGGGGTCAGCAGCGCGTCACCCACGATATTTTGCATAAAGATGGTCGAGCCCGCGCCGATAAAGGCAATCTTTACCATGTTGTAAACCTCTGATTTGATGTCATTTCACGGCCCCCAGCGTCAGGCCTGCGATGAAGTGTTTCTGCATCAGGAAGAACATGGCCACAGGCGGCAGGGCGGCGACGATCGAACCCGCGCTCATCAGTTGGTAGGCTGCGCGGAACTGGGCGTTGAAGCTGGTAATGCCCGCCGTGACAGGCTGGCTTTCGGCGCCTTGGGTCAGCACTACGGCCCAGAAATAGTCGTTCCAGATGAAGGTGAAGATTAGCACGCTGAGCGCCGCAATCGCCGGTTTCATCAGTGGCAGGACCACGTACCAGAAGATGCGGACCTCGCTGATGCCTTCAACCCGCGCGGCTTCGATCAACTCGAACGGCAGGGCGCGGATGAAGTTGCGCATGAACAGCGTGCAGAACCCGGTCTGGAACGCGATGTGGAACAGCACCAACCCGGTTTTAGTGTTATAGAGGCCAAGTTCCAGCGTCAGGTCGCGCACAGGTACCATCAGGATCTGGAAGGGTACGAAATTGCCGGCGACGAACAGAAAGAAAATCCACAGGTTCGAGCGGAACTTGTAGATGCCCAATGCAAAACCGGTCATGCAGCTGAGTGCCACCGCGCCGATCACGGTGGGGATGGTGATCAGGAATGAATTCAGCAGGTAGCGCGGCATGTCGGAATTGAAGAACACCTGCCCATAGTTGACTGCGCCCTCAAAGCTGGAGGGCAGGCCCCAGTAGTTTGCATTGGTGAAGTCTGCCGCCGGTTTGACCGAAAACAGCGCCACCGCCAGCAAGGGCCCCAGCCACAACAGCAGGGCAATGGGCAGCATGGCCTGATAGGTGATCTGGGCCGCGCGGGGTTGTTTTTCTATGGGTTTGGGGAACATGTCAGTGCCCCCTTTCTTCGCGGTACATCGACCACAGGAAATAGGCGATGAAACACAGCATGATCAGGAACAGGATCACGGCGATGGCAGCGCCATATCCCATGCGGAAGCCGTATTCGGACAGGGCGACCTCGAACATGTAATAGGCCAGTACGCGGGACGATCCGAACGGCCCGCCCTGGGTCATGATCGAGATCAGGTCAAAACTGCGCAGCGCGCCGATGATTGTGACGACAAAGGCGATGAAGGTGGCGGGGCGCAGTTGGGGCAGGATGATGTGCCACAGCATCCGCCAGCCTTTTGCACCGTCCAGACGTCCGGCCTCGATCTGTTCGGGGTCCACGGCGTTCAGGCCGGTCAGGTAGAGGATCATGCAATATGCCGTCTGCGGCCAGAGGCCCGCGACGATGATGCCATAGGTCACGAACCGCTCATCCCCCAGCACGTTCAGCGGACCTAGGCCGAAGAAGCCCAGAAACTCGTTCAGAAGGCCGAAGGTTGGGTCGTAGAACCATGTAAAGACCAGCCCCACCACGACCTGAGAGATTACGAAGGGGAAGAAGAACAGAGACTTATACAGGCGAATGCCCGCAACTGTCTGATTCAAAAATAACGCGATGAACAGGCCCGCCGGGATCGAGGCCAGATATAGGATCAGCCAGATCAGGTTGTTCTTGAGCGAGGTATAGAACGCATCCCGGTCGACCCATTCCCAATACAGGTCTTCGTAATTGCGAAACCCCACATATTCCGCCGCGCCCAGCCCGTCCCATTCGTAAAGCGACAGGTTGAAAGACTGAAAGACCGGGATGATCACATAGACCATGAAGAACAGCAGGCCGGGGGCCAGAAACAGCCACGGTGCGATACGCTGTTGGTTTCTATGGAACCAGCTTTCTTGTTCGGGAACGTCGACAGCGGACATTTTGGATCTCGGGGTTTGGTCAATGGAGTAAGGCGGGTTGGCACCCGCCTTACGCAGGTTCTGGATCAGAGCGGGCTTTGCCCCGCTCTGCCCGGATTAGTTGTCGTAAATACGCTGGCGTGCGCGTTCCAGCTTGGCCAGGATACGGTCAGCGTTGTCTGGCTTGACCATGAATTCCTGGAACCCTTCCATCGATACTTTGGCCATTTCAGCAGGCGCATCACGATCCCAGAACTGGGCAACGCCGCCGGGGCTGTTCGATGACAGCATGTTGAAGCCCTGCTGCAGGAACTTGTCATTGTCCACCGAGGATTTGGCGTTCACCGGCAACTGACCAAGGTTCGAACCGTTGTTGATTTTGGTCTGTTCATCAGCCGAGACCACAAAGCGCAGGAATTCACGTGCGGCTTCTTTGTTCGAAGCATTGGCAGGGATGTGGAACGTGTCGGTCGGCGCGTCCTCGGCCAGTTCAACGTCCGGGTTAATGGCCACGAACTGGTAGAAGTCCAGCTGGTCGTCGGACAGGCCTGCTTCACGCAGCGGCGCTACGGCGAAGTTACCCATCAGATATGCCGCTGCTTCGCCATTGACCATGAAGGGCAGGGCTTCTTGCCAGCTATAGGTCTGGTGATTGTCGATGAACGCACCCATGTCGATCAGCTGTTTCCAGTTGGCGAAGGTCTGTTTGACGCGGTCGTCTTCCCAGCTGATTTCGCCATTGGCGAGCTGGTTGTGAAAATCGAAGCCGTTGGTACGCATGTTCAGATAATCGAACCAGCCACCTGCGGTCCAAAGGAACTTGGTACCGATCGTGTAGCAGGCGCGGCCTGAATCGACGATCTTCTGGCAGTTCGCCAGTTCTTCTTCCCAGGTGGTCGGCTCGGACAGGCCCAACTCATCAAAGATGTCTTTGCGGTAGTAAACGCCCCACTGGTAATAGGTATAGGGCACGCCCCACTGCTTGCCGTCGATGGTCATCGCACCTTTGGTCGAGGCAAGGTTTTCCGCGATCTCAGGCTCCGCCCACAGGTCCGAGACATCTTCGAACAGGCCAGCTTCGACATAGGGTTTCATACGGTTGGCCGCATACCAAGTGGCAACATCAGGCGTGTCAGCCGTCAGGAAGTTGCGGATCTGCGTTTTGTACGCCTCACGGTCGATCACCGTGGTTTCGATTTCCAGTTCGGGGTGCTCGGCTGCGAAACGGTCGATCATCGCTTCCATCGTCGCGCGGGGCGCCGGGTTCGATGTATCGAGGAAGATTCGCAGCTCGCCGGTCAGTTCGGCATATGCCGGAACAGCAAGTGCAACGCTCATGGCCAGCGCGGCCGTTGTGCGCTTGTAGATGGAATGCATGGTTTCCTCCCTTAGCTTCCATATGGTTCCATATTGTGGAACTCAGTTTTATATGTTGAAAACTACACATCGACTCGGTTAGTCTTGTCAAGACCCTCGTGGCCTCGGCCATTGGGTAAGTGGAGGAGAATGCGCGCCCGTGGCTGGTGACGGAACGATAGGTAAAGCTTGTGATGTGCTGGATCAGGTTGCGGCTTTCGCGCGTCCGGTTCGCTTTGGCGAATTGCTTGAACACAGCGATTTCCCAAAGGCCACGCTATATCGGTTTCTCCAATCGCTGACCAATCAGGGTATGTTGTCTTATGACCCCGACAGACAGACCTATGCGCCGGGGCTGCGTCTGGTGCGTCTGGCCCACGCAGCGTGGACCCAAAGCTCGCTCGCGCCGATTGCCCGGCCATTTTTGGACGCTCTTAGCCGTGAAACCGGGGAAACTGTTCATTTGGCGCAGCTGGATTCCGGTCAGGTTCTGTACGTAGACAAAAGAAACGCGACGCAGCCGGTCGAAATGTATTCGCAAGCGGGGAAGGTGGGTCCTGCCTATTGTACGGGTGTCGGCAAGGCAATGATGGCACATTTGGAGCCTGACCAACTGGCCAAAGCTCTTTCACAGCAGAGCTTTCACCGCTTTACAGACAAGACGCTCGCTTCCGAGCAGCTATTGCGTGCTGATTTGGTTGCGATCCGAGAGCGCGGATATGCTGTGGACGACGAAGAGCATGAGCCCGGCATTATCTGCGTTGCCTGCCCGGTCTTGACAGAAGGGGGGCGCATGCTGGGGGCGATCTCGATCACCGGGTCAACTGAGCGGATGAGTTTTGCCCAGCTACAAGCTTGGGTGCCTCGGGTCCGCCGTGTGGCCGATCAGATCGGAGCTGAGGCGCAATCATGGCGGTTCCCGGAAACCCGCCCAAACGGAAATAGCGACAGGATGCAAGGGACATGACAGGGGTCACTCTGAACGGTGCGATCAAGCGATATGGCGAGACGCAGGTTATTCATGGAATCGATCTGCAGATCGAAGACGGAGAGTTTTGTGTTTTCGTTGGCCCTTCAGGGTGCGGTAAGTCCACACTGCTGCGGATGATTGCTGGACTTGAGGAAACCACCGAAGGCGAAATCCACATCGGCGCAAGAGATGTGACACATCTGGACCCAGCCAAGCGTGGCGTTGCGATGGTGTTCCAGACTTACGCACTCTATCCGCACATGACTGTGGCCGAGAATATGGGGTTCGGTCTGCGCATGAACGGCGTGGCGAAAGCCGAGATAAACCAAAAAGTTCAAGAGGCTTCAGCTATTCTGAAGTTGGATCAATACCTGAAACGGAAACCAAAGGCCTTGTCCGGCGGTCAGCGTCAGCGTGTTGCCATTGGCAGGGCCATTGTACGCGGCCCCGACGTGTTCCTGTTCGACGAGCCGTTGTCGAACCTTGACGCCGAATTGCGGGTCGAAATGCGGGTTGAGATCGCGCGCCTTCACAATGAAATCGGCGCAACCATGATATATGTGACCCACGATCAGGTCGAGGCGATGACTATGGCCGACAAGATCGTTGTTTTGCGAGATGGTCGAATCGAACAGGTCGGTGCTCCGATGGATTTGTACCGCGACCCGGACAACAGATTCGTTGCCGGGTTCATTGGTTCGCCAGCGATGAACTTTTTGGAATGTGACGTGGTTGATGGCCGTGTAACGCACCCCGCGTTCAATCATCCTGTACCGGTGACGTCTTCTGTCCCCGCAAATGCGACGAAAGTGACATTGGGGATACGGCCTGAGCACCTTCTGGTCGATCGTACAGGTGATACCTGCACCGTGGACCTGACCGAAGCGCTTGGCGGTGTCAGCTATTCTTATCTGTTGACCGCAAATGGCGACAAGCTGATCATCGAAGAGCGTGACGATGAACGCAGCAAGCAAGGCGCACGAATCGGAATCTCGTTCTCGGCCGAGCGGGCGATGTTGTTTGACAACGAAACAGGCGAACGGCTGCGATAGTGTTTGTAGATTTTGGGCTAGAAGGGCGTCGTGCATTGAGTTCGACGCCTTTTTAGTCATTTGAGTGTGGATTTTGTATCCAGTATCCGATAACGCAGAGAAAAGCAGCGCATGCGCTGCGTTCTCAAACTTGTGTTTTCGAAGGATTGTCCGATGGCCACCAACGTTTTTACCGGCACTATGCCCGCGCTCATGACCCCATGCACAGCGGATCGCCAGCCGGATTTTGACGCTTTGGTTCGCAAAGGACGTCAGATGATCGACGCAGGCATGTCGGCGGTTGTCTATTGCGGCTCGATGGGGGATTGGCCGCTGTTGACTGATGCCCAACGCATGGAAGGGGTAGAGCGTCTGGTCGCTGCCGGTCTGCCCGTCGTTGTCGGCACCGGGGCAATCAACACCAAGTCCGCTGTTGCCCATGCCGCCCACGCTCAAAAAGTCGGAGCTGTGGGGCTGATGGTGATCCCACGTGTTCTGTCCCGTGGTAGCTCTCCGACTGCGCAGAAGAACCACTTTAAGGCGATTCTGAATGCCGCACCCGACGTGCCCGCGATTATTTACAATAGTCCCTATTATGGGTTCGCAACGCGCGCTGACTTGTTCTTTGCTTTGCGCATGGAACATCCCAACCTGATCGGTTTCAAAGAGTTCGGGGGCAAGGATGACCTTCGATATGCGGCTGAGAACATCACCAGCCAAGACGATCAAGTCACGCTGATGGTAGGGGTTGATACCGAGGTTTACCACGGTTTTGTCAATTGCGGTGCCACCGGCTCGATCACCGGGATTGGGACTGCATTGCCGCGCGAAGCGCTATTGCTGGCCGCGTTGTCTAAAAAGGCAGCCAAAGGCCACGCGGAAGCCCGTCAACGCGCACAAGAGTTGACCGAAGCCATTCATGTATTGTCCAGCTTTGACGAAGGGCCGGATCTGGTGCTCTACTACAAACACCTACTGGTTCTGAACGGGGAAGAGGAATATCGTCTGCACTTCAACGAAACAGATGAACTGACAGATGCACAACGCAACTATTGCGAACAGCAATACGCGCTGTTCGGTGCATGGTTCGCAAACTGGTCGAAACAGGGTGGAGTGATCGCTGAATGCATGTGATCGACAGCCATACCGGCGGGGAGCCCACGCGGGTCATCCTTGACGGCGCGCCGGATCTGGGGACTGGTCCATTGGCTGACCGTGCACGGAGGTTGGAGTCCGATCACAGAGAGTTCTACCGCTCCGTCCTTCTTGAACCTCGTGGACAACCGGCAATGGTCGGTGCTTTGTTGGTTGAACCGGTCGACCCGACCTGCGTGACTGGTGTGATCTATTTCGACGTGGATGCAGTGTTGGGCATGTGTGGCCACGGCACAATCGGGCTGGCGGTTACACTGGCTCATCTGGGTCGCATTGATGTCGGAGAGCACCGAATTGAAACTCCTGCCGGTGTAGTGGCGGTTACTCTGCATGACGAAAACACTGTGACAGTCAGAAATATCGAAAGCCGACGGGTCCATAGTGACGTGACAATAAGCGTACCGGGCCACGGTGAAATCGTGGGCGACGTTGCCTACGGGGGCAATTGGTTCTTTATCGTTGATCCCAGCCCGATCCCCGTAACGTCTGACAGAATTCGCGCGTTGACCGATCTGACTGTTGCCATCCGCAAGGCGTCGATCGCTCAGGGCATCGGGGGCGAAAAGGGCGAGCTGATTGATCATGTCATCCTTCAGGACACGCCAATCGACCCGGACCTTCACAGCCGCAACTTTGTGCTGTGCCCGGACGACAATCATGACCGTTCGCCTTGCGGGACGGGATGCTCGGCCCTGTTGGCTTGTATGGCGGCAGATGGTGCTTTGGTCCCAGGCGAGGAAATCGTTCAACAAAGCATTATTGGTAGCACGTATCGCCTGTCGTATCAGCCTGGCCACGAAGGTGGAGTTATCCCTTCGATTACCGGGCAGGCTCATATAATGGCTCAGGCCAATTTGATTTTTGCCGCAGCTGATCCGTTCCGCAACGGCATTCAGTTATGACTCAGCAAGTTGTTGTCATTGGGGCCGGAGTCATCGGCATCACAACCGCGCTGGAGTTACAGCGCCGGGGACACTCGGTGCTGGTGCTGGACAAAGACGGAGTCGCCGCGCAAACCTCGGCCGGAAATGCCGGGGCTTTTGCCTTCCCCGAGGTCGAACCGCTGGCGACTCCAGGCATCATGCGCAAAGCGCCGAAATGGTTGCTGGACCCACTGGGCCCGTTGTCGATACCTCCAGCCTATGCGTTCAAGATTGCACCTTGGATGTATCGCTTTTGGCGAGCTAGCCAGCCGTCGCGCTATACGGATTTGTTGGGCGCGCAGTCGAACCTTATGAAGATTTCCAGCGCCGCTCTGGAGCGACTGATCCCTTCTGTCAATGGCGAAGAGATGATGCAGCGCGATGGGCAACTGCAATTGTATGAGTCCCAGACCGAATATCGCGCCAGCCTGCCAACCTGGGATCTTAGACGCGCGCACGGAATCGAATTTGAACTGCTTGAGACACCCGAGGCGATCGCCGAGAAACAGCCGGGACTTAGTCGACGGTTCACCCATGCTGGTTTCACCCCAAACTGGCTTAACGTGATCGACCCAAAGCAGTGGGTCGACCATTTGGCCAAATCGTTTCGTGAAAGGCAGGGGCGGATCGAAACGCGCAATATTCGCGCGTTGACTCCGTTAGAACATGGTGTGCGGATAACCGTTGACGACGGGACACTGGACGCAACAAAAGTTGTTGTGGCTGCGGGTGCCTGGTCGCATCATCTGGCGCAAACACTGGGCGACCATATCCCGCTAGAAACCGAGCGCGGCTACAACACAACCTTGCCACCCGGCGCTTTCGATCTGCGGATGCATCTGACCTTTTCAAGACATGGGTTTGTCGCCAGCCGCATCAACGGCGGCGTGCGCATTGGTGGTGCGGTTGAATTGGGTGGGCTGACTTTGCCTCCTAATTTCAAGCGCGCCGACACGCTGCTGAACAAAGCGACTCAATTTCTGCCGGGGTTGAACACGGCGGGGGGAACGCAATGGATGGGCTTCAGGCCATCCCTGCCGGATAGTATCCCGGTCATTGGGGCGGCTGCGCACGCACCTGATGTCATCTACGCCTTTGGGCACGGGCATCTGGGGCTAACTCAATCGGCGGGTACGGCTGAACTTGTAGCAGGGCTGGTCGACGGCGATGAACTGCCCATCCCGATGACGCCTTACGCGGCTACTCGATTTTAGAGAGGTCAAATGCGCAGCGTCAAAACACTCCACGTCATATCGGCCCATGCAGAGGGTGAAGTGGGTGACGTCATCGTAGGGGGAGTGTTGCCCCCGCCCGGAGATACCCTGTGGGAACAGCGCTCGTTCGTTGCGCGGGATCAGACTTTGCGCAATTTTGTTCTCAATGAACCCCGCGGTGGTGTCTTTCGCCACGTGAACCTTTTGGTGTCGCCCAAACATCCCGACGCGGATGCCGCATTCATCATCATGGAACCCGAAGATACGCCGCCCATGTCCGGTTCGAACGCGATCTGCGTCGCTACCGTTTTGCTGGACAGCGGTATGATCCCGATGCAAGAGCCGGAAACGCATCTGACGCTGGAAGCGCCGGGAGGTCTGGTCAGGGTTCGTGCTGAATGTCGCGATGGCAAAGCCGAGCGTATTCATGTTCGGAACCTGCCCAGTTTCGCGGACAAAATTGCCGCTACACTGGATGTGCCCGGTGTGGGGGAGCTGGTCGTTGACACAGCATATGGCGGCGACAGCTTTGTCGTGGTCGACGCGGCGACATTGGGTTTTGATATCGTAGCGCACGAGGCTCGGGATCTCGCGCGCATTGGGGTAGCGATTACCAATGCTGCGAATGAACAGCTGGGTTTTACCCACCCTCAGAACCCGGATTGGACCCATATCTCATTCTGTGCGTTTTGCGGCCCGGTTCAGGCGACTCCGACTGGCTTGACCGGAAAATCTGCCGTGGCGATTCAACCGGGCAAGATCGACCGCTCGCCAACGGGAACGGCTGTCTCGGCTCGAATGGCCTTGATGGCCGCCAAGGGAGAACTGGCTGTTGGTCAAACATTCGAGGCCGTTTCGATCATTGGTTCGCGTTTCACAGGCTGCGTTACCGGGCATGCGGATCTGGAAGGCAGACCTGCTATTATCCCCGAGATCAGTGGCCGAGGTTGGATCACCGGCACCCATCAGCACATGCTGGATCCCGATGACCCATGGCAAGGCGGGTATCGGTTAAGCGACACTTGGGGCGTTTAGACGACACCGTGCCTTGCAGGCATCACGTGCGATCTGTTGCACGGCTCAAACCTTTTTAGCGGCAGGCCTCATTACTACCTTAAGGAGAGTTGCCTCTGCTAAGGGATACTCTTGAAAATTCGGATTGCCGCCCTGTTTATTGTTGCAACCGCGCTGCTGTTATCAGCAAACGCGCCGTCTCGATCCTCGGTCAATTATTCCGAGCTTTCGCTGACTTGTTTCGGCGGCAAGGCAAAGCACACCGAGGCAGTGTCTGCGTGTACGACGCTGTTGAATGGGAACGGAGCTAACGAGGCCAATCGTAATGCGCTTTTTAGATTCAGAGGGTGGGCGTATCACCGCGACCGGCAATTTGACATGGCGGTTGCGGATTACACTCATGCTTTGGCCGTGTATCCCAATGACGCAAATTCACTCTTAAGACGCGCGTTCGCCTATGACGCCCTTGGTGACACTCAGGCGGCAGCAGCGGATTATGACAGCGCGTTGCAGATAGATCCTGACAGTTTGTTTGCCCTGTACCGCAAATCCGGTTTTGACAGACGGAACGGGCGTCCTCTGGCAGCAAGGCGCGGGTTGCAAACGGCCCTGAAGATCGACTCGGGCTATGGAAAGGCGGGTTATGAGTTGCTGGATCTAAGCTATGAATTGAACGGCTTTGAGGGGGTTGAGGCGTTCCTAAAACAGGCCAAGGATCGCTGGCCGGACGAAGATTGGGTGTATTTCTCTCAACTGCTTTACGACCTGAAATACACCGGGAACCACGACAGTGCGCTTGAGGCGGCACATAACCTTGCGCGGCTAGAGCCGGGCAAAGCATCAGATTTGTACTGGCCGGCTTTGGTTCATCTCAAGATCGGTGATGAGAACAAGGGGATCGAATATATAAAGAAGATTGCCGTCCTTCAGAAGGGTGACGTCGAAAAAGATAAGGGCATCTTTTTCACGCGATGGTATGACGCAGCGATTGATTGGTATATGTGGCGCGGCGAAAGAGAGTTGCTATCGAGCGGTCGGCTTTTTGCTTTGGCAGGCAGGCCTGACTTGGCGAAATCAGAATTGGAATCGGCGCTGCAAAGGTTCGGATATGCCGGGCGAAAGTGGGTTTTGAACTGTTTGTTTGCCCCGGCTGGCGTTTCCGTTCCATGGGCGGCTTATGCCGGGTCCGAAGATCATTTGGATCAGGTGGTCCAGGACTATGTCCTACGAGTTGCCTGGGACATGAGCTTCTTCCAACTTGAGAAACCGGTGTCGGAATCGACTGACCAATAGTTGCGTTTTTTCCTTCGGTTTGTGTTTTTGTCGTGCTGGATGCGGAACAATCGACCCACCCGTGTCAATTTGCGCCCCAGATAGGGAATTGATCCCAAGGCGATCCTGATTTAAGGGAGGCCCTGTCAAATCAGAGTCACCGTTGGGGCGGTAATCTTGTCGCGCCCCGCTTTGGCCACGCAGAAGTGGCCAGCTCTTGGAACGCACGCCCCGAAAGGCTTTAAAAAAGGTAAAAGAATATGGCAGATAAATCAGACTTCGACATATTGTATACCATTGTAGACGAAGCGCCCGAACTGGCCAGCGCCTCGTTCCTGCCCATCATTCGCAAATTCGCATCCGCCGCGGGCGTGAGCGTTGGAACCAAGGATATTTCTCTGGCCGGGCGCATTTTGGCGACCTTCCCAGAGAACCTTACAGATGCACAGCGCATCACCGATGATCTGGCCGCTTTGGGTGAGCTGGTGAAAACCCCCGAAGCCAACGTGATCAAGCTGCCCAACATCTCGGCCTCGGTCCCGCAGCTGGTGGCCGCCGTCGAAGAGCTGCAATCACAGGGTTACGACATTCCGAACTATCCCGAAGAACCTTCGACCGACGAAGAAAAGGCCATTCGTGCGCGCTATGACGCCATCAAGGGTTCGGCCGTGAACCCGGTTTTGCGCGAAGGCAACAGCGACCGTCGTGCCGCAAAAGCAGTGAAAAACTACGCCCAAAAGAACCCGCATTCGATGGGTGAATGGGTCTCGGACAGCAAAACCAAAGTGTCGTCCATGTCCGGCAATGATTTCTACGCAAACGAGAAATCGGCCACCATCACCGCCGCCCAGGCAGGCGATGCCAAGATCGAATTCGTGGGCAAAGACGGCGCCACCACCGTTCTGAAAGACGGCTGGCCGCTGGCCGAGGGCACCGTGGCCGACGCGACATTCATGTCCGTCAAAGCTCTGTCCGCGTTTCTTGCTGAGGCCATTGAGGACACGAAAAAAGACGGCACCATGTTCTCGCTGCATATGAAGGCCACGATGATGAAGGTCTCGGACCCGATTATCTTCGGCTATGCGGTTAAGGCGTGGCTGGCTCCGGTGTTTGACAAATTTGGTGCTGAGCTGGATGCGCTGGGTGTGAACCCGAACTCGGGCCTTGGTGATCTGCTGGAGCGGGTCAAAGACAATGCCGAGATTGTAGCCGCCATCGACGCGATTAAGGCCGACCGTCCGTCCATGTATATGGTCGACAGCGACAAGGGCATCACCAACCTGCACGTACCGTCGGACGTGATCATCGACGCCTCAATGCCCGCCGTGATCCGCGCGGGCGGTAAAGGCTGGGATGAGGCCGGTGCCAAAGGTGACACCAACTGCGTGATCCCCGACCGTTGCTATGCACCCGTCTATGACGAGACGATCAACTTTTTCAAAGCCAATGGCGCGCTGAACCCGGCCACTGCCGGTGCGGTCGCCAATGTGGGCCTGATGGCGCAGAAGGCTGAGGAATACGGCAGCCACCCGACCACGTTCCAGGCACCTGCCGACGGCACTATCCGTATCGTTTTGGCCAATGGCGAGACGCTGCATTCGCACGACGTCGAGCAGGGCGATATCTGGCGGTCCTGCACCGTCAAGAAAGCCCCGATCGAGAACTGGATCCAGCTGGCCATGGACCGTCAGCGCCTGACTGGGTCCGAAGCGATCTTCTGGCTGGACGCCAATCGCGCCCATGATGCTGAACTAATCAAATACGTCACACCGGCGCTTGAGGCGGCTGGCGTGGCTGACAAGTTCATGATCCTGGCCCCGCGTGAAGCGACCCGTCAATCGCTAGAGACGATCACCGCAGGCAACGACTCGATTGCGATCACCGGAAATGTACTGCGCGACTATCTGACCGACCTGTTCCCCATTCTGGAACTGGGCACCTCGGCCAAGATGCTGTCCATCGTCAAACTGATGAATGGCGGCGGCCTGTTTGAAACCGGTGCGGGCGGTTCGGCCCCAAAACATGTGCAGCAGCTGGTCGAGGAAAGCCACCTGCGCTGGGACTCGATGGGTGAATTCTGCGCGCTGGGTGAATCGCTGAACTTCCTGGCCGACAGCAAAGGCAACGCCAAGGCAGGCGTTCTGGGTGCTGCGGCCGAGACCGCAACGCAGGGTATTCTGGATCACAATCGCTCGCCCAGCCGCAAAGTTGGCCAGCCCGACAACCGCGACAGCCACTACTGGTTCGCCCGTTACTGGGCCGAGGCGTTGGCCGCGCAATCGGACGATGCCGAACTGGCCGCCGAATTTGCACCATTGGCGACGGCACTTGCAGACGGAGAAGAGACGATTCTGGCGGAACTGGCATCCGCGCAAGGCAGCGCTGCTGATCTGGGTGGTTACTATCACACCGATCCGGCTAAGACCGCAAAGGTTATGCGCCCGAGTGCAACTTTGAACGGTTTGATCGATTAACATCGGTTGGCCCGCGTTATGGCGTGAGGCGCAAAGAAACTAGAAAAGTAAAAGGGGCCGACCCCCAAAGTCGGCCCCTTTTAGAGTGAGTGGAGAGTTCGAAACCTCACCTGGTGTGTTAGCTGCATCCTATACTTCCAGAAAAGTCTGGTAATTGGGGGATTCCCTTAGGGGCTGGGTAGTCTAAGAAAGGGCTGGTTTTTCAACCGGCCCTTTCTTGTTTAGCCTTAGTTGGACGCTGCGTTGAGCTTTTCGTTCTGCTCGCGCAACGTATCCGAGATGATCGCATACCATTCGCCGGATTCACGCATCTCATTAAGACCCTTGTTCATCATCGCGATGTATTCACGAGCGAACGGGTTGGTGCGGTGCGCCAGGAAGCTCATCGACGACAGTGTTGAGACATAGGGGTTTTCTACGATGTCGCTCGAGGTCAGGCCCATGTCTTTCATGGTCGCAGCGAACAGTTCCACTTCGAATGCGGCGACATCTGCAGTACCGGTCAAAACCGCATCCAGGCATTCGCGTGCCGAGTTTGGTTGAACCACAGTTGTGTTGTCGTAGTTCAGGCCAACTTCTTCAAGAACGACCATGCTCCAACCCTGCATACGGCAGACAGTTGCACCTTCGAAATCTTTGAAAGTGGTGGCGTTTGTGTAGTCACTTTCGGGCAGGGTATAGAAGCCGCCAACCACATCATAAACCGGCACCGAGGCCACGAATTGCGTACAACGTGCTTCGGTTTCGGGGGACCATTCATAGGTGCGGTTCGTGCAATCCGGCACAGTCCAGGCGATCGAAATGTCAAACGCGCCGAGCGGCAGCAGAGTTTCCAGGTGCGAAGACCAGTCATCGACAAAGCTGACAGAATAGTCACGCTGGTTGCCCGCACGCTGTAGGCTGGTTGTCGCCAGACGGGTCATAATGCCGCCGCCGCTCAGGCCTTCAGTGGTGAAGGGCTCCCAGCCGTTGCCCGCAACCATTTTGATGGGCGGCGCATATACGTTCGAACGTTTGACGCTTGCCGCGCGTTGTTCTTCGGCTGCAATGATCTCTTGCGCGGACTGACCGTTGGGAAGGCTGCCATCTTCACAGGGCAGAGCCAGAACAAGGCCGGGTTCCAGAGCGTTCGGGTTGGTGATGATGTTGCGGTTCGCGTTGAAGATCGGCTGGTAGTTCGATGTGCCATAGGCTGCGATTGCAATGGTCGCCATCGTGTCGCCATCGGAAACGGTGTAGTTTGTGCAGGCTTCCTGTGCCGCGGCGGCTCCGGCGCTCAGGGCAGTGACGGCGGTGGCCGACAGCGCAACTTTCTTCAGATCAATATTAAACATGTCCTCATCCTCCAGACATTATTGTTGTTAGGCCAATTGGGGCCTTAGCCATTTTCCATTTGATACCGCAGAGCGTTTGACACGATGTCGCGCCACTCTCCGGATTTCTGCATGATTGCCAGACCCTGGTTGAGCGTCTCAAGGATCGCTTCCCCATCCGGATTATCTTTGTGGGTCATGACGTTAAGCGACTTGATCGCCGCAAGGTTGGGGTTTTCGATGATGCGGTGTTCGTATCCCAGGCGCGATATCGCCTCGACAGCCAGGTGGGCTTCGATTGCGACGATATCTGCGCGGCCTTCCATGACTGCATGGAAACAGTCGTCAGGGGACACTGGGCGAAAAAGTGAGATTGCGGGTTCGTAAAGGCCAACTGCGTCCATATGGGACAACGTCCAACCTTCGGGTCGGCAGATCGTGGTGCCGGCGAAATCAGCATAGGTCAGGGTCTGCTCATAGCCAGAACCTTCGCGTGCGAAATAGGTGTCGACCACTTCATAGAATGGGTTCGAGAAGTCGTAGGTTTCGCAACGGTTGCGGTCTTTCTCCGACAAGGCCGCGGGTTCGTCGCAATCCGGTCGCGACCAAGGGAAGGTTGCGTCAAAGGCCAGTGTCGGCATCAGAAGGTCCAGATGCGAGGACCAGTCGTTGACGAACTGGATCTTGTATCCCTGTTCCGGCGCTGCACGTAGCATCGCGGTTTCCACAAGGTTTGTGTATAGCCCCCGATGCGGCAGAGCTTCGTCTGTGAAAGGTGCATAGTTGCCGCCGGTAATCAGCAACAGCTGACGGTCGCGAATTTCAGGCCGCTCGCTTTCATCCGCATCCCGGATCAGCGCGGCCGCTTCGGCGCGAGCAGCTTCAATTTCCTGCCGGGCTGCAGCTTTGGCTTCCAAAACTGCTTCCTGGCTGGCTTGCTCGGCTTCTGCCTCGGCTGCCGCGACGCGCGCTTCAGCTTCGGTAATGGCCTTTGCAGCACGCTCCTCTGCGGCCTTGACCAGTTCGGACGCCATCTCGGCGGCCATTGCCTCAGCCTCGGTTGCAGGGGGTGTGGGGGCTCGGCCTACATCTTCAAGACAAGGCAGGGTTAGTACGTCACCCACACGAATTATGTTCGGATTGTTCCCGATTACATCGCGGTTGGCGTCAAAGATGATGCCAAAATCTTCGGTCGAATAAACTTGAATAGCCAGCTCGCGCAGACTGTCGCCGCGCTGAATTTCGTAAGTCGAGCACGCCTCTTGCGCCGAGACGGTGCCGGTCGCAGCCGCAAGAGCCAGGCTGGAGATGATCAGATGAGGTCTCATGTGTCCTGTCGCTTTGCCTTTAATCGTTTCTTGTCAGTTTCAGAACTGCGATGGACGCATTGTCCTGATCGGGGTCGTTTTTGTCGCGCAAGGCGCGCCACAGCGCGTCTGCGATATCTTGTGCCAAAGCCTTCGACTGCGTCTGCAGGATGTGCTCAATCTCGGGGTTGCTAAGATATTGAAGCCCATCGCTGCCAGCGATCAGTACGTCCGATGTGGTCAGTTCCAGCGGGAGTTCAGGGCAATCCACTTTCAGGATAGCGGCACCCATGATGACTGAGGTCAATTGGTTCCGATCCGGGTGCGACAGCGCCTCTTCTCGGGTCAACTTGCCCTCGGCCTGTTGCGCGTCGATGATCGGCGCCATCGAGTGATCTTCGTTGACTTGCCGCAACATTCCGTCCCGAAACAAGTACAAGGGGCTGTCGCCAATCGAGATCCAAAAAACCCGCTGTTCCAAAAGCAGGATGCCCAGCATGGTTGAACCCATGTTGAACCCCTCACCCTGTTCTTCGGAATGCTGTGCCACGGCGGCATTGGCCTGCATGGCGGCCAATGGCAACGCGTCGATCAGCGCACTCTCGGTTGGTACGGTTTCTTCCAGTTCAGCGTCCAGCGCCTCGCGCCATGCGGTTATGACAAGTTCTGATGCTACATCGCCCGCCGCGTGCCCTCCCATGCCATCGGCGACCACGATATACCCGGCTCCCGCTGCATCGAACATGCGCGCAGCGACCGCGTCTTCCTGCGATTCACGCCGACCCTGATCTAGGATCAGCGCAATGTCATATGCCGGGGTTGCCAGCATCTATCAGGCGTCCCGCCAGTCAAAGCCATCATCGCAGAAGGCCGCAAACCGAACTGAGGTTTCGCTGATGCGGATCAAGTCGCCGCTGTTCAGCGCTACGGTGCTAAGGACGGGCTTGCCGTTCAGGCGCACCAGATTGGCCTTGCCGCCATGACCCAGATAGCATTTGCGATCTTCGGGGTCATAGGCGATGACAGCGTGGTTGCTGCGGGAAATGCCGGTGTCGCCAAAGTCCAGCTGAATGGCCTGATCGTCGTTGCGCCCGATTTGCATCAGGCCCTCTGTCAGCGTTATGCAGGCTCCGCGTCCTGGGCCGGCCGTCACAACCAACCAACCAACCGGGAATGTTTGCTGCGCGCTTTCCGTCTTGGCCACTGGTTCGGATGTTTCCATCAGATCCTGCACATGCGTGTCGGCACGCTCAAAGCCCAAGAAGGTGGTTTTGACCCGTCCACGACGATCCGATTGTACCGCTTGCGGGGCGGGAGGTGTCTCAACCACCTCGGCTGTGGTTTCTTCTGACTGAGGCGCCAGAGGTCCATCGACCACTTCCGCGGTAACTTCTTCGATCTGGGCTGAGGGTTCCTCGGCAACGACTTCGATCACGGGTTCCGAAGTGGTGGCGTCGACCAGAACGACCTCGGTTTCGGCAATGGTTTCCTCGGTGGCGACGTGGAGCGTTACAATTGGGTCTTCTTCGACCTGTTCTGGCTCAATCTCGTCTGCAGGCTCGTGCGCTTCGGCAACAACTTCAGACAGGATTTTGTCATCCGAGGCGTCGGCCACGGGTTCATTCTCTGCGAACTCTGGCATGTCCTCTTCGGGAAGCAGATCTTCTGTGTCTTCGTAGCTACCCGATGACGGCATGTTGTTACCCGCCAGAGCGACTCGCAGCGCATTGAAATCCGCAATCGGTTCGGGTTTGTCAGCGCTGACCTCGGTAACCTCTTCGGTTTCGGGTTCTTTCGGCTTGCCGGCACCTTCTAGAAGCCGGCTCAGAGGGCTTTTGTATTTGAACATGGTGACGACACCTTTGCTTCTGTGCACGGGACTTCAGTCCCATGGGGCTGCTACTCACCTTCGCGCAGGTCTGCGCAATGGCACTGATGATTGGAAACCGTAGTCACTGTTACTTTCCGCGACGGGCCGGGCCCCGACAGAGATGTACGAACTTGCGCACGATCCTCAGCAAACACACACTGGCGGATACAAAACGAACCGGGTGAATTACTCCTGCGCTAGTTGCATGACGGCATCGGTTTGGGCTCCGTTGCGCAAAACGGTCAGGCGGGCTTGTGGTTGGTTCTCGGCGACCAGAGCCGTCAGCATTGCATCCAGGCTTTCAGGGCCATCCAACACATTTCCCGTCTGCGCTTCCGATACCAAAACATCGCCTTCGCGCAGTCCGCCTGCAGTGTCAGTCGGTACTGTCTTGACTATCGTTGACCACCCCTGGCCGTCTGAATTTCGGATTGTCAGGCCATAGCCGTTTTCCAGGCCGACCATGCGCATCGCCGGCAATGCCAGAAGGCCGTTCATCGCTCTTTTTTCACCCAGCGGACGATACCGAGCTGTGACGCGGATATAGCCATCGGGGTCGACGTTCAGGTCGTTCAACACCTGTGCTGCAAAACTTGCGTCGGACTGTACTGGCTCTCCGTTGAGGGTATAGATTGCGGCGCCACGTTCGACCCATTCGCCGATCACCGACATATCTTGAGTCGGGTCGATTCCAGTGACGGCGATTACATTGCCAGTCGAGACACGCCGTTTGGAAATCTGAAATGGGATTTCCACGTCCCAATGCGAAAAGGCGAATTGAACCTCGGCAAGGGTAATTTGGGTGTCATCCGCAGGGGCAGGGAGTTCGGCTGTCTGGGCTTCTGCCTCTTGTGTGACAGCCGGTTCAGCCAGGGTCTGCTCGACAGGTTCCGGCTCTGACTCCACCTGCTTGGGTGTCTCTTCGATCGCGACGTTGACTGCGTCGTCTGTTGTGGCTGGTTCTGCAACTTCGGCTTCATCTATAGCGGCGGGTTCCGGGATCTCGGCGGCCGCCTCAATCTGCGCGAGGGCGACCTCGGGGTCGGTTGGCTGTATTGCAGGCTCGTCTTTGCCCGACATTGCGAAATAGCCGCCCGCGGCTAGGGCAATAGCAACAACCGCAACACCGGCCATCATTTTAGCCCCGCCGCCTGAGCCGTTCTTTACGATCGTGTCAACTGCGACCGGAGGCTCCTCGGGTGCTTGAAAAGTCGCCAGTTCGTCCTCTTTCTTGTCTTCATGACCCAGGGCGATGTCAGGATTACCCGCAAGCAAGGCTGTCACGACAGCCTCGGCGTTTTCGCTTTCTGCTTTGACCCGAGCTTTTTCTGCCTCTTCGTCCAAACGATCCATCGCGACGATGACGGAAACAGGGCGATATTCAAACGTATCGAACATCACGCCGGGGCCGCGGAACATACGCAACCAGTCCAATGCCGTTTGCAGACGGTCTGTAGCGTGAACCTCCATCGCTTTGTCGATCGCTTCCAAGAAGCCGTCGGGATATCCCTTGTACCGTCCAGCCAGAGGAAGGTACGGATCTTTGGTGCCATTGTTGAAGGCGTTCAACCGGGATTGCCCATCGACCGGACGCTCGCCACTGATCGCGTGATACAAAGTCGCGGCCAGTACATAGAGATCGCTGCTGGGGCCTTGTTCTGCTCCGCGTACGTAAAACTCATGCGGAGAGTAGCCGTCTTTGATCACCCGCAGTGTCAAAAGTGCAGCAGATTGGTTCGCGGCCTGCTCGCGCGCGGCGCCAAAATCGATCAGTTCGGGTTCACCGTTGCTGTCAATCAGGATGTTGTCGGGCGAGATGTCGCGATGCAACATTCCGCTTTGGTGGATGAATGACACCGCCGACAACATTTTCTCGGTTACCTGAACAATAAAGTCAGGTCCGGCGTTGTTGTCGGGGTTCTCGACGTAGTCCAGAAGATCGCAACCCTGGATGAAGTCCATTGCAATGTAGGCGGTGTCGTTGTCTTCGAACACCTGATGCACGTCGACAATATTGGGATGGACCAGCCGTGCGTGATTGCGGGCTTCCTGAATGAACAGATCAATGATTGCGCGCAAGTCTTCTTTTTGCCGGGGGTCGATGGGTTCGACCGCATCACCGTTACGCTGGCACAGAGCGCCCGGATAGCATTCCTTGATCACGACCTCACGGTCCAGGCTGTTACGCGCCAAATATGTGATCCCAAAACCGCCATTGCTGAGAAACCGCAGGATCTCGTACTGGCCGCGCAATAGCTTTGCGCCCGGTTGCAGACCTTCAATTTTAGGTTCGTCGTGCGTCGCATCGACAGCCTGATTATGGCTCATTTCTTCCCGCCCATTCTAATCATTTTGCGGCCGCATTTTTGCTGAAACAGCGCGTCAACTCACAAACAAACACAACCGCAGGACAACTAAGAATGTTAGACGATTCAAATTTGACTTTATTGGGGCCGCCTCATGGCTTCACTGAGAACGGGAAGGCGCAATAATCAACATCTGGTGGTGCGCTAAGGCAGAAAGCTAAATGTTGATGTGTTGGTGCAAAAGAATGCGGACTGAAGGCCGGTTTTGGAATGATTGTTCACTGATTCCGAAACAATGAACGCATGATTCTTGACACGACGAATCGCAGCTTAAAGGCACAATCCTAACGTGATTGCGTTAAGTGCCGGTACGCGGTTGTGATGACTCAACCCGGCTGCCTGCCCAAGCGAGGTTGTCGCTGAGCTGGGCCAGAATGCTGACCGCATCCTTCAAAGGCGCATCGCCGCTTTCAAATTGCAGCAGCAACAGCAAATCCGTGGCTTTTTCGAATTCAGCTGGAATCCAATCGGCCTGCGGATCTATTTCTCCGCCCTGTTCCAAACGTTCGGCGAAATCCTCGACGATTTCTTGGCAACTGGTCAAAAAGGCCGTGGGTTCAATTTCGGAGGATTCTCGCAAGTCCTCATAGATACTGGCGATCGCGGCAAGCCAGTCTTCAAGGATCGGATTTTCCAGCGGTGGCAGCGCGGATTCCAGGACCGCCTGCATCTTGGCTGTGTCAGGCTGCGCTGGTTCGGGTTCGTCAATATCCAGCGTTTGCAGAAAGGGTAAAAAGTCTTTCTCGAGATCTCTTTGCGCAGCGGAGATGTCATGCTGGCGGCGGTTTGATGCGATTTCCAATACCTGTTCGGCCAAGTTCTGCCCGCCGCAAGTTTCCCAAAGGGCGAAGTCTGGTTCGGGTTCCTGCGCCATGGCCCGTACTGCCACCGGCGTGCCAATTGGCAACACCGAGCGGAACATTTCGCCGTTTTCCTTGTTCAATCGCGCAAGGACCCGGTCCAGTGCATCACGGACAGGCGGCAAATCGGCATGCGTTACGGCCAGCAAACTATTAGCACGCAGTTCCTGCGGAACCTGGGACCACAGATGGCGCTCGGTCTCACGCCAGGCGTGGGTCCCATTGGTACACCAGATCGCGCAATCGACGAATTTCAACAAATCCAGTGTTGGCTTGTAACTGTCGTCCAATGCGCCGGTTCCAGGCAAATCAAACAACGAAATCTCCTGCAGGGCAGGGGTGTTAATCCCCACAGAGATAAAATCTGGATTTTCCTGAGCCGCCTTTTCCAGCGCAATACCGGAATACACTTTGGGTTCTTTGCCCCACCACCCCACTGTCGTTTCAGGAGTTTCGGAATAGGCAACGATCACCAGCGGCAGTTTCAGATGCTGCGGGCCGGTCGGTAGAATGTCGGCACCCGCCAGCATATTGGCAAGGCTGGATTTCCCGGCACCAAATTCTCCGGCGAAGCCGATATTGACCGCGTTCGAAAGGCGCTCGGCATGGGCCAATGCGCGATTGCGCATTTCGTCCAGCTTGGCGTCAGTGGGAAGGTCTTCAGTCGCGGTCAGAAAGTGCTCAAGCTTACGCACTTCCTTCTCGGTTCCCGGAAATTCGATCATTCAGCTGCCTCAGGTAAAGTCTCGTTCGCGGCGTCAGCTCCGAAAACGGTGTCCAGTTCGTCTGCAACACGCCGGGCATTGTTATACGCCTCTTGCGCTTCGGCCTTGGCATTTGTTTCGCTTGAACCAGAGCGACTTTCAAGGTGCCCTGCCAAAAGTGCCATGTAATGATCCAGAACTGTGTTCAACCGCTCAAGCAAGTCACTGCGAGCAGTGTCGACCAGATCATCCCCGATCATTTCAAATTCCTGAACGATCATGTTCTCAGCGCGGGTAACAACGCTTTTACGCGAAATCAGGCGCGACAGCCATGTCACGCGCAGCTCAACCGTAATTCCGCGTGTCAGCGCCGTTGTGTCAGGCCGGAACCACCGTACAGCGCTTGTGTTCATTCGGTTGTCGGTCTGATCCTGCCAGCCGGGCAGGGCGCGCAAGGCGGCGTTGCTTTGCATGTCGATCGCGTATAATTCACTGAGCATTCGCTGGCGAATAACCTGAGTGGCGCCTTGGACTAGTTCGCGCATACGATCGCGCAGCGGGCCGAAATTCAGTTCCGTCTCGCCGCCCTTTGCCAGCAAGGGTGAATCCCCATTGGGTCCACGCACCACGTCCGATACCGCTTCGGCCACTGTATCGTCCATGACACCGCGCAGATTGGCTAGAACTTCATCCATTCCGTCGATGATCTCAGACGTCTTGTCAGCCACTTTCGCGCGCAACCCGGCCAGAGTTTTGTCGTTGTCATCTTCGCTTTCCGGTTTGCCAGAAATTTCTTCCTCGATGGCCCGCAGATGCGCACGAGACCGTTCCAACTCTCCCTTGGCGAAACTGTCCAAGTGTTGCCATGCCATACGAAGCTGTTCATCGCGCGGGCCGTGGGTCAAAGCGCTGGTAACGTGGCGACGCAGATCGGGAAGCCCAGATGCGATCATCGCAGCAAACCTAAGGACGCCTTCGCGGCTGATCGGACCGGGCCCTTGTTTGATTTCTTCAACACCGTCCAGATATTGCTTCATCTGTTCGGGATGGGCGCGAAGCCATGCAAGGACGTGGTCATGGTTGACGCCAGTATCGTCGCCCGTAAGCGCGTAGTGGGCCCACTGCGCACTGCCCATCAGCACATCGATGTCCGAATTGCCAAGCGCCTTGTCCAGCCCATCTATTACGTCGGCGCGCACCTTGACGGCATCCTCTGCACCACCGCCCAACTCGTCCACGCGGTTGATAAACACTACGATTTGACCCAGTTCGAGCGCCTGCATCAAGCGGAACAATTTCAGGTCCGCCCGTGACAAGGCTTGGTGCGCCGACAATACGACAACGAAAAAGTCTGATTCTTTAAGGTACTGGCGCGAGATTTCTTCGCGGATCAAAAGCGGGTCGTTTACTCCGGGCGTGTCCGTGACTGTCAGCGGAAAAGGAAAATGGCCGATGTCAAAATAGACCTCAGCCTTTCGGGTAATGTCGCTGTATAGACCGCGGTCCGAGCCGGGGTCATGGTTCCCGTCGTCAGTCGGGTCGTCGCCTGCACAAACGTACCGCGCCAAATCGTCGGTCGTCAGATTATCGAGGTCGTGGTGCTGACCCAACAGGTCCTTGTAACTCATACCCAGACGCAGTTTGGCGCGCGCTTTCATCGCATCAACCTGCTCTTCGATAATCTCGCGCTTATAACTGTCCTCGTCATCGGGGAACATATTGCGCAGCTCTTCACCTTCGGCGATCAGAGATTGCCACTGCCGGTTGTCAAAGAAATGAAACTCGGCCCCTCTGGTGCGGCCCGAAGGATGCCCGAAATGCATGTCGGTAATGACCGTCGTCCAAGGATTCACATCCGAAGGCAGAAACTCTGCCTGACCGGTGAACCCGTTAATCAGCCGCGATTTGCCCGCTTTGATCTGCCCGACAAAGGCAATAGAGGGCTTGAGATCCGTAAGATCAGCGACAATACGGGAAATAAACTGACGTGTTTCTTCGTTGCTTAGACCTTTCAGATCTTCGGCAACCCTTATTAATTCGCGACGTTGATTTTCACTCATAACACTTACCCTGGTTACTCGAACTCACAGATTGAATTCGCCGAAAATTTGAACGCTTCAGGCCCGGTCATCTGCCTGAGCCTGTTAGAGACTTCCACAAGTTTACCGCGGCACCCAGTTTGCGGCTTTCATGGATCACAATAGCGGTCTGTTGACCATCTTTGAGCGCGGCCAGCGCAGTTCCCCTGCCGCCGGCTGGTCGCATTACGATCAACTGAGGACCGCGATCGTCATTTGTAGAATCCTCGCTCCAACCGACTAGGTCTTTGACGAATTGTTCCAAAACGGTTTGGTCGGCGTAGACTGGCTGCCCTGATGCACAAACGCCGTCGGTGTGGACGTCGAACTTATCCCCGATATGGATACGGCCAAGCGCGAAAGATGCCGCGCCGTCAAAGAACCCGCTCGTAAGTACAGACTGTTCGTCGGCTGGCACGTCGTCTGTAGCGGGCTCTGGCACGATTGAAACGATCGGTTCAGATGGCAGTTCGACCTGAAAACAGGCTTTCGATATCTCGCTGAAAGTGATGCCGACGTCGTCGGCTTCTAGCACGGCGTCTGGTTGCAACGATATCAAACTCAGCGGTCCAGGAGCTGACGCGATATCCGTAACGATTTCGGCCAGTTTCTTAGCCAGTGTATCACGCGGTTGGGTTTCGAAGTCAGGGGCGATCCCGGTTCGAACGCGAAATACATCCGTCACCCTAGAGCTGTTCACTTCGATAGCCAGGCAATCGCCATTTGCCGCTGTAAACTCCAGACGGCGCGGTAGTATCGTTCCCCGAATGGTGCGCAGGACCTGATCGCGCCGGGTCTGCGCTGAATCACCTGTCAACGTAACGGCGGGGTTCTGGCGTGCCACGGACGAACGTCCAATATCCTCGAGCAGGTCGAGTATTTCCGCATCCATCATACTGTGACCTCCTCTGGTCTCGCTCAAACCGCCGCCGTAACCGGCGCGAGGCTTAGATGTGATTTTGTAAGGGCCAAACCGATATTGGCGCTGCTGCGGCAGATGTAGCAGACAACGTGACCCGGGTACGCAGGAGTGCGCAGGAAGATATTGATCCGGTCGCCAGCCAATACCGCGATTTCGCCAAAGCCCTCTTCCTGTGTGTCTTTCGTTCCAATACTGCGCAAAAGCGCCTCAAACCCACGGACACCGCGCCCCTGAAACAGGTTGGCAACAGCAATTGCCAGAGTGTCCAGAACACTCTGGTCTTGCGGGTCGGGCGCATGAGCACCCAGCAACATGCCCGTTTCCATATCGACATACCCGGCTGCGATGCAGTCGGGTATGGTCTCGGTGGCTGTGATCAAAGCGGCTTCGATTTTCATCTTACGTACTGCTTTTCTATTTCAGAAACCTGTTACAATACATGCCACTCGGCCCCGCCGTTTTTGTTTGCCTCAGGCAATGGTGTCACCGTGGATTTGGTGCCGCGCGCAAAGTGTTCCGCCGCGATCTGATCGTATTCGTCCAGGAAAGACATGAACTTTTTTTTCAAACCTTCGGCGTCCTGCGGCAGCTCCTCATCTTCAGAGATCTCGCGCCACATGGCGGCGGCGCTGAGAGGAGAGCCCGCAGGAGCGTTCAGTACATCCTCCAGTCGCTCCTTGTGGACCGGTGGTTCCGACCCGTTCGGCAGCGAAACGACCTGCATATCGATCAACCCCGAGGTCTCGGGTTCTGGCTCGAACTCTTCGCTATGTTTTGCCTGCTCGGCCATGAGCGCCGTGATAGAAGAAACCGATGTTTCAGCGGGTGTTCCTTCTGCAACTTCCCGGGTGTCTTCCGTCTGTTCAGGTGTTACCGACAGCTTATCTTCAAGCGAAACCATAAAGGTGTCGGAAACGTCTTCATCCTGTTCAGCGTCCTCAGCCGCGACCTCTGCGACTAAGTCTTCGTCTTCTAAGTCCTCTTCGTCCAACAGGTCATACTCATCTTCGTCGGACGTGTTCAGCGGTGCATCGGTCAGATTCAACGTAGGGCTCGGCGACTCGCGGAAGAAAGCGCGCAGATCGTCCTCTTCTTCCTGCGTGTCCGCAATCGGTGCTGCGTCAACTGTACTGGTGGTCATCTCGGCCCTCAGACGATCTGCCTCATCGGGCTCGATACGAGGAGCGCGTTCACTGTCGTCAGCGCGCAATTCCACGCGGGCAGGGCGCACGGGGAAACTGGTGACAACTTCGTCGCGATCCAGTTCGAATGGATCGACTTCCGGGTTCACCAACTGCAATGGAGAAGACTGATCCTGCTGAATCTCGTCAACACGATCATGCAACGCCATGGGAGATAGGCTGTCGTCGATCTGGTACCGCGCCAGAAGATCGGCGCGATGGTCCATGATCTGTTCCGTAATCTCAAGGAAGCTGTCGACCATCTTGCCGCCGCCGCTGCGTGCCCAAAGCTCGGCATCGCCGCTTTTGTCGCGTGCGGTAATTGCATCACGAGCCGAGAACAAGATCGAACGATTGAACAGATGCCCGGCCTCGCGATTGACGCGGCGCAGGACTTTTTGCCGATCCTTGGGGCCCAACACGTCGGCACGCGTCACCAACAGTAACGAGTTATTCTGAAGCCGTTCTGGCAACGCCACCCATGTTGCGCGTTCGGTCTCGCGCCAGGCCTGGGTCGCGTGGGTACACCACAACACACCATTGGCCTGACCAACGGCGCGCCGCCAGACATCGTCCGAGATTTTGGGGTCCGAGATACCGGGCGTGTCAATTAGATCAACGGCCTCCAGAATGTCAGCTTCAAGGAAAATCCGAATGAACTGAGCATCGTTCACTCCGACGGTTTCCAGTTGATCCAACGTGATATCATCGCGCGAGCCATCGTCGCGCTGAACGTAAGCAGATTGATCGCCCCAGCTGAACCAAACCGGCGGCAGTTGAGTTGCCGTCACCTGCGTTGGCAGCGTGTGCGACCGCAGTAGAAAGTTCATCAAGGTGGATTTGCCGGCGCTGAATTCGCCCATAAGAGCGAAGATAGGTTTGCGGCGGGACCATTGCTCGACGCGTTCCCATGCCTTGGATGAAACGAAGCGGGTTTGTGAATCTTTTGCCATGTCGCTACTTATGCTGCCTCGTTGCTAAGATCTTTCAGGATATCGCCCAGGATATCGTCCCGCGATTTCTGGGGCGCCCCACCCGCCAACAGTGCTGCGTTTGGATTTGGAACGGCTTCGGCCGAGGCCGAAATGCTCAGCAATGTCTCTTTCTGCTCACGCAAGAAGTCTGACAGAACAGCACGGACATTTTCCAACACTGCAGCAACCTGGTTTTCTTCGATGTCTTTGGTGATCGAATTCGCCTCGGAAGCTATCAACCGCGTATAGTCCGCAGCATAGGCTTCGAACCCTTTACGACGCTGCCACCAACGACGCCACCATGTGCTTTGCAAATCCAGTGCGATGGTCCGGCCAATTCCCAATGGGGGCGGGACCCGTGGCACGATGGGGGCTTCGATGGCAAACTCGCCTAGATGATTGCCCAAGAGCTTCTGATACAGGGCTTCGACATCCGAGGCCGCGGTTGAGTACAGCGAACCGGCTTCCTTGCGCATCGAGCGTGCAAAGCTGAAATAGGCTGCTTTTTGCAAGGTGCGTAATCCTGCCGGATCATATTGCCACGTGCCTTCTTCTCCATTCTGCTCGAGATGAGAGATCAAAGAGTCCGTTGCACGTTTGACAAAATTGGATTCCGCCGACTTCAGACGTTCGATCACTTTGTCACGTAGTGACGTGGTCAGTTCCGCCACTTTCTTTTCGTATTGTTCGGTGATCTTTGCGATTGCCTCTTCGGTCGACACTCCATCCAGGTCTCGGACAATGCCGTCGCTATTAGACAGGCTCTTGGCGACTGCAGTGGCGCGGATTTGGCTTGCAATATTGCGCGCCCTGTGGCGGACGCGCTCGAGAAGGCGGTTGCCTGCCCCCTCTGCGATCCGTTCATTCATGGCCAGCAAAAGGTCTGGCAAGCCCGAAAGCGCCCAGATTTTGTCGAGTGAGGGTGCCTGATCGCCAAACCCGGCGGCCAGATAGAAAGTGTTCAAAGCCTCGCGCGATTCCTCGGTCAGGATATCGGGATTCCCGGTGATCGCTGCCTCGGCCCAGAGCGCGCTGCCAAAAACGACGCTGGTGTTGGCGTCGATGTTGTTTTGCTTGAGCGTGTCTTGGATGCGATCTCGGATTTCCGGAACCTGATTTACAGGGTCCGCCAGTTCGTCAATTCGGTTGACGAAAAGGATAATCTGGCGGTTTTCAAACTGTGCGATAATGCGCATCAGCGCCATATCCATAGTTGTCAACGCCTGGCTTGCAGCCAGAACGACAACGCAGACTTCGGACCCCCGCAGGCTGCGCAGAGTGATCTGCTCGCGCACCATGAAGGTATCGTTCACGCCGGGTGTGTCGCAGAGCTTCAACGAAATGGGGTACTGCGGAATGTCCATGAATAGGTCAGCGGACTTGGTGACGTCGGCAAATCGTCCGGTTTTCGGATTGATGTCCGGATCATCCTCATCACCCAGACAGACATAGCGCTGGATAAGCTCTTCGTCGAAGTAGTCGTATTGGTGGCTTTGCCCCAGGATCAGGTCGAAATGCTTGCCCAAGCGTTCTTCTGACTTATCCTTCATCTCGCCGATTTGACGGCGGATATCGTCCATTTCGTCGTCTGCCCCAGCACGATTTGCCAGTTCGCCCAAACGACCACCACCGATCATCAGGTTGTCCCATTCTTCCTGCTCGAAGAACGTGAACTTGGACCGTGTATCGCCTTCGGTCCGGGTGTTGATGTTCAACGTCGTGACCACCGAGGTCCACGGGTTTACATCAGAGGGCAACAGGGCAGGGCGCCCGGCCAAAATGTTCACAATCGAAGACTTGCCCGCCTTAACCTGACCAACCAACGTAACGTTGGCAGTGAAATTTTCGATCTTAGTTTTCAGCGTGGCAAGCCGGGCGGTCGAGCGCGCGTCTGCCACCTCAGTCAGCTGGTCGATCTGCGTCGTCAGCGCGGACATGGCCGACGTCATAGGCGTCAGAGCTTCGTTGCCAACGGACAAAAGATGGTCATTGCGCGCCATAGTTCAGCCTCCGGTTCCGGTCGCGGCGATATGGTGTGGGACCTGATCGGGCTGGGTGCTGGTCAGCGTATCGATGCGTGCGATCAGGTTCAAAGCATTCCCCAGTATCGCCGCTTCGTCGACAGGGGTGATTGTTTCATAGGCTCCGGAATCGGCAAGCACTTCGATCGAGCTGAAACACTCACTGTTTTCCAGGCAGGCAAGACGACGGCCGGTCGGGAAACCTGCGGATTTGGTCTTGGGCAGAGGCATCCGGGAATTGGCTAACAGGTAGTGGCCACCCGAATGGGTCCGCAATGAGATACCAAACCCTGTGTCGGGATGATCTTTGGTCAGGGTTTTGAGTTCACCAAGAAAACTTTCGCGTGCAAGACCAACGGCGTCTTGCTCGGTAGCAGCAGAGTTCATCATGTTGGTCACAGTTACGACCCTTTTGTTGAAGTTGAGCTGGAAACTCGTATGTGGCCCAGAGGCAAAAAGACTCGGTAAGTCCTCAGCCCCCATCAACTACTGGCAAGGCGGTGTTATTTTGACGCGAATAAGATTTTTTGGCGTTTGAATTGTGGCGCAAATGTGGTGCGTGAATTTCGTGCGTAGGATTCTTTGAAAATCGTGGAATAAACCTTTGCTCTGGATGAAATTCCCTCTCGCACTTGCTTTCAAGCTTTGCTATTCACCCGATCACTCTGACAGGTTCTGTCTAGGATGCGGGTGTGGCGAAATTGGTAGACGCACCAGATTTAGGTTCTGGCGCCGCAAGGCGTGGGGGTTCAAGTCCCTCCACCCGCACCAAGTATTCATTGTAATCATTAATTAAATTAGTGTTTTTATAGTTTTGGCCCCCGCTGTGGCCCCGCCTTTTCACACGCTAGGGGCTGAAAAACGGCGTCGATTTCTTCCACGTAATAGAGCGGCCGGGCGCCGGCATGCGCGAAATGCGCCTTTACGAGATTCGCTTTAACCATCTCATGGAATTTGCGTCTGCCGAATGGCCAGCGGGTTGACCTAATGGCTTGAATGCCTGTCACGAACTTAGCTTCGTCTGTGATTATCGGTGTCTGAATCGTCATCCTTCCCCTCCTGTGTTGACTAGGGCGGCATCCATCGCCTTAGCGGCTCAAATGGTGGAGGGGCAGGGCGAATGAAGGACTTTGCCGAAGTTGTTGCCTCCTGGCCCACAGAGCTGGCAAAACTGGACCGCAGGGATCGCGCCATGATGACTACAAGGGCCTGTTTTGTGCTTGGTGATACCGAAAATTGGCTAAGGTCTCAGAACGTCCTTGCGCGCCTGTTGTCCGAAGAAGATTTGGCAGGATTGGCTTACATTTGCCTCAGATCGTTACCCACTGAGACCGCGTATAACGTAGCAGAGAGAGCCAACGGACACCACAGCGACTGGTTCCGCCATTGGACCTCAAGGTGCGTCAGAAGCGCTGAGTATCACGCTTCTATGGGCAGCTGGTGCCTCTGATACAGAGCTAAAGGCCGCAGCAATGGTTGCTGTAAAAAATGGCTCCAAGATCTCGTGGCGGCTTTGTGGGCTGGCTTAGAAAGAAGGGGCTGCTATGAACGCAAAGCACCAGATTTTGAACATGGCCGAAAGGTTGGCAACAACCAATGCTCAGGGTGTCGAGCGAGCTTTGGTAAAGAAAATGCTCGTCGGTTTGAGACGGGTTTTACCTGTTGCGGACAGGCAGCAATTCCACGGCAGGGCCGATATCAACTACTCCTGCGACTTTGTCGGGTGGGACAAGCGGTTACCGATTCCGATGACCTTGACCTGGAAAAAGTGGCCCGCCATTGGGGCCGTACGATGAGCCAGAAACTCGCTCATATCAAATCGACCCGAACTGTCCCATTGGCGCTGACATCAGACAGACACTCACATAGACTGAGCTCTGTTTGGGCCCATCCTCGTTTCAGTTGCTTTGAGCAAGGTAGGGTATTTGTGGCGACCCTAGTTTAGGACGTGTTCGCTTCCTCTCGCCAGATAGGCTTAATGATAGTTATGTTAAAAATCGTGACAACTCTGCTTGGCTCTACGTGTTACTGTTGACCGCTGATCTTTGATCAACCATCGTGTTTCATATTGATTTCAACATCATGTTAAACACCTGATTGGTTTGTTCTGGGTTCGTCTCATGTCCTTAAACTCACAGAAAAAATACATTTTGGACACGCATCGGGCGCGTGACCCTGAACAAACGCTCAGCTTGGTCAAGCCACACCTGAAGGCGATGGGTATTACGCGAGTGGCCAACCTGACAGGTCTGGATCGAATAGGCTTGCCGACGGTTATGGTGACGCGACCAAACTCTCGGTCGGTTGCAGTGTCTTTAGGAAAAGGCTTGTCGCTTAGCGCGGCCCGGGCTTCAGGCGTCATGGAGGCGATCGAGTCCTGGCATGCAGAACAGATTCAACTTCCGCAACAGTTGGCCCGTTACAATGATCTGATCCGGCGGGCCTTTATTATTGACATTGACGCCCTGCCCCGTGTGGCCGGAGGGCGTTTCGATCCAGATCAAGCTATTATGTGGGTTCAGGGCCATGAACTGAATACACAGTTAGACTGTTGGGTTCCTTTAGAGATGGTAGACACGGATTACACCAGTGCCCCAGTTGGAGGGCATTGCGCTTTTCCAAGAACCACCAATGGGCTGGCGTCTGGAAATACGGTGACCGAAGCAAGTTGCCATGCAATCTGTGAAGTGATTGAGAGAGACGCGACAACCCTCTGGCATCATATGGTAAATCCACATCGGATAGATGTCAGGACAATTGAAGACGACCGATGCCAACAGGCTCTGAACATGATCTCACATGCGGGGTTGGAGATTGGTCTTTGGGACACGACGTCTGATGTTGGCATCGCTTGTTTTCGTTGTGTGATCTGCGAACCAGAAGGTAAGACCGGCCATATTGGCATCGGAGATGGGTGTCACCCGGATCGTGCGATTGCACTTTTGCGCGCGGTGACCGAAGCTGCGCAGACACGTCTGACCTATATCTCTGGGGCACGGGATGATTTGGATCCGTCAGAGTTTACTGATCAGGCAAAAATTGATCGGAGCGCTTTTGTACAGAACCTGATCAAAGAAACCTCTCCGCTGCAGGATTTTTCAGAGTGCGCCACCTACTCAACCGATTCATTTGACGAAGATATAGAGTTGTTACTGAACCGTTTGCGCGAGGTTGGACTTGCTCAAACAGTAGTCGTCAATCTGTCTCGCTCAGAATTGGATATTTCGGTTGTCAGGGCGATTATTCCCGGTCTTGAGGCCCCGCATGATGACCCCGATTATGTTCCGGGGCGCCGTGCGAACGCTGTTGGCGGTGCCCAGGCATGAGTGTCGTTGTATTTGTCGGCCCCACTCTGCCCCATGAAAGGATAGCAGAGTATTTGGAGGCCACGATACTCCCTCCGGTTCGGCAGGGGGATGTTTATCGGGCCGCGCGCGACCGACCAAATGCTATCGGGATTATCGACGGATATTTCGAAGGGGTGCCGTCGGTTTGGCACAAGGAAATTCTTTGGGCTATGGAGCAGGGTATACCAGTCTTCGGAAGCGCCAGTATGGGTGCGCTCAGGGCTGCAGAGCTGTCGGACATGGGAATGATCGGTGTCGGGCAGATTTTCGAAGACTACCGCGCGGATGTTTTGCAGGACGATGATGAAGTTGCCGTCCTGCATGGACCAGCAGAGCTTGGATATCCTTCGCTTAGTGTCCCGATGGTGTCGGTGCGTGCGACGGTGGCAAAGGCGGTGGCCGACGGGCTGGTGTCTTTGGCGAATGCTGATGAAATGCTAGGCGTGGCAAAAAGCATTCATTACCAGCAAAGAAGCTGGGAAAGTATCTGCCAGGCCCTCAGTCATCTTAAGGGTATCGCTGACTTCCAAGCTTGGGTGCAAACCGGGCAGGTCGATGCGAAGGCTCAGGACGCTTTTGCAATGCTTCGAAAGATGGCCGAACACTTGGCCAGATCTACCCCATCATTAGAAAACCCAATTCGAATGGAAAGGACGCTGGTTTGGAAGGGGTTGCGCGCCCGGGTTGATGGAGAAACAACCAACGGTCACGCGGTGTTGGATGAATTGCGTCTGAACCCTCAGCTTTTTTCCAGATTGCGCGAACGCGCCGCGCTAAGCCTATTGGCGCAGGAAGCGGATGTGCGTACTGGAAACTCGCTAGACCGAGACGCGGTCATGCACCAAATGTCGCTCCACCGGGCCAGCGTGGGTCTGCCACGTCATTCCGATTTAATGCGGTGGCTCGATGACAACGATCTAAGTCTTGATAGTTACGAGGCCATGCTGATCGATAATACTCGAATTGAAGGGGCGATTGCCGATAGAAAAAACCGGATTGAGGTTCAGCTCATTTCTGAACTATGCCGTGCCGGCCGTTATGCCGAGTTTCGCGACCGGGCAAAAGAAAAGGCAGCCTTATCCCTCTCGACCAGCCAAATGGCGAACGCCGAAAGGTTGTCGATGGTGTTGTGGTATTTTGAAACAATACTTGACCGGGACATACCGGATGATTTTGACTCATACGCAGTTTCATTGGGACTTCCCGATCGGGATGCCTTGTTCGATTTGATAGAAGCCGAGTTTTTATTTTGCCATAGGACCGATAGCTCGTCGCCTTCTGACGCGTGACGGACCAGCGAACCAAGCGGGAGGGCGCATTATGAACTTACCCGAAGAAACGGAGAATGAGGAACCAGGCACTCGGTTTTTGCTTTTTCCACAGTCGCCTTTTCTCGAACCTGACGCAGAATTGGAACTGGTCGAGATATCTGCACCACAAGGCAGCATCGGTCCCGGACCTTCTGGTCCGCGTATGTACACGGTGAATCCGGTTGGTAAAACGACACCCTATGGTGCCATTGTTCCAGGTCCCAACGGACCGGGCATGTACCTACCCCCGTGGGATGGCTATATACAACCGCCCGCAATGCCAGATGAACTGGGAAATTTCATCCATATCGACCCATCCGATCCGTCCTTCGAAGCGGCGCATCTTTTCGGTTCCGCTCATTTCACCATGGATGTGTGGCAAGGCTATTTCGACCGCCCCATCCCGTGGCATTTCGCGCGTGATTTCGACCGTTTGGAACTGTCTTTATTACCCAGCCTAGACAATGCTCATATTGGGTGGGGCTTTCTGGAAACCGGTGGAACATATGAGCACGGTAACGAATACCGACCCTACAGTCTGAATTTCGATGTCGTGGCGCATGAAATTGGTCACGCCATAATTTATAGCGTGATTGGAATGCCAGCCGATGGCGACGCTTCGGGCGAGTATTACGGGTTTCATGAATCCGCTGCCGATCTGGTCGCGCTGTTGGCGTCTTTGCATTTTGGATCAGTTGTTGAAAAGCTGTTGGAAAACACTCGGGGCAATCTCTACACATTCAACCGATTGAATCGATTTGCAGAATTGTCCGAAAACGCGCAAATCAGAACGGCGGCTAATAACAGATCCCTTTCGGAATTTTCCTCGGGTTGGTCCAGCGAACATGCCCTTTCTGAGCCGTTGACCGGAGCAATGTTCGACATTTTCGTCGACATTTATCACGAACGCCTTTTGCTACACGGTCTGATTTCACCTGAGGAAGAGGATCTGTCGGACCAATTGGAAGACTCGCCCGATTACAGCGCTGTCATGCAAAACGTTTTTGACAAGCGATACGCGGAAAACCCCGAGGGTTTCCGCGTTGCCCTACTTGAGGCGCGCGACTACTTGGGGACCTATTTAGCTGATACCTGGAGCCTATTGGATGCTGATACCCTCAGTTATTTTGGGGTCGAAAAAGCACTAGTTACTGTGGATCAGGAAATTACCGGCGGCGCATTCCGGCAAATAATCGAGGGTAATTTTCGGATGCGCGATATTGGTTTGACGACGGCAGGTCCGCGCTTGCCGAACCCAGACGAAGACAGTCATGCCAATTCGGTTCGAACTTTGGTGCCGGATACAGAGTGAGTAAGTTCTTTTTTTTCAATTCAAATTATGGCATTTAGGAATAGGATGATTTTTTGGATTTGTTGGCCCGTCGATAATTTGGGTCGTGGTGGAGGGCGAGGTGGTTGGTGCATCTCGACCGCAATTGGGAGATGAGTTTATGGCGGAGACATTACTCAGTTTTTCAGAAGTGTTGATTTACGGAAGAGTATTGGAAGACTTAAGCTATACAGCAAAGTCGAACAACGGCCAGGGCAACAACAAGCATCTGGAAAAGCAATTGGGCGATGAAGGAAACAACAAAGCACAATTCGCAAAAATTTATGGGTTTGCTTACGAAGGCACATATTATGACGTTCCCGAACCTGTGATTTTTCTAGTGCATGGTGACGGTAAGGAAGTTGCAAAAGCAAACGTTCCAGACGACAACGCATCACGGGCCCCGAAAAACCCGTCTATTGGTGGGGTTGCAGCCGCAGACTATCAGGTTGCTGATGACATACGTGTTTGGAACTACGACAAGTCCGATCAGACCATGCGCATGGATGTGATGGCTGGCCAGTTCGAGCAAGTCCTACTGGATATCTATTTCGGCTTCGATAGCCCGGCGATCAGTGGCGCAAAGGTATCTGGAGCCAAAGTGAGCGGGGCTAAGGTAAGCGGTGCCAAAGTATCAGGCGCAAAGGTTAGCGGCGCCAAAGTAAGTGGGGCCAAAGTCCGGGGCGGCGACTGAGGGTCGCTTACGATCAATGTAACGAGGGCGCGCTCGTCGCGCCCTTTTTCTTATTCAGAACCCAGCCTTTTTCAATCCTTCGACAAAATGCTGGGTATCGTCTTCCAAACGGTCGGGCATAACCTTGGCCCACCGTTGCAAAGAAAAATTTGGATGCGCTTCTCGGTGTTTGTCAGCAATCAACCGGGCCATCTCCATATTGCCCAACTGGGCGTGACTCGCTGCAAGCATTCGTTGACCTTCGGTTGGGTTGTTCATTTTGTTGACTGTTTCGATAACATCCTCGTAGCGGCGAAGGTTGTAATATGCCCCGCCAAGGTGCCACAGATACTGATCCGGGAAATACGGGTTCAGCCGCATTGCTTGTTGCAGATGGGTGATTGCTGTTTCGTTGTCGCCCGAATGCGCCAGCGCGTCGGCATAGTCCGAATGCATATCTGCATCATTTGGGTTCAGCGCCAAGGCGCGCTGGTATGACTGGATCGATGCATCGTGATCTTTGCGATACAGGTGGACATAACCCAGTTCGCCAAACCCACGCGCGTCAGTCGGGTCGAGCTCGATAGCACGTTGCGCAAATCTCAGAGCCTGATCCAACGCGGTGCTTGGGTCTTCGGTCCAGGAATACCGCCAGTCTATATTCAGTGTGCGCGACAGCGCTGCGGCCGCGCGGGCATACCCTTCGTCGCGTTCCAGTGCCGATTGATAGAAGCTTTGCGCCTTGCGATTGTCGTTTCGCGTGTACTTGAAGATGTGATGCTGCCCCTGAAGAACCGAGCTGTACGCTTCGAGGTCGGATGGCATCGCCTGGATCATTCGCTGCTTTTCATGGGACTCGATCATCACGGCGGTCGCTGCGACGATGCACTCGGTCACCTCGTCCAATATGTCGAAAATATCGTCGATTCTGCGGTCGAACCGTTCCGCCCAAATCGTCCGTTCGGTGGTGGCGTCCACCAGTTCCGCCGAAATGCGAATTCGACTGGCCGACCGGCGGACGCTACCCCGCGCGATGTAGCGTACATTCAATCGCTGGGCGGCCTCTTTTGGAGGCATCGATTGTGCCTTGAAAAAGAAAGAGGAGTTTCGCGCGATTATGAAAAGGTTCCTGAACTTTGACAGATTCATGATGATGTCGTCGGTCATGCCTTCGGCAATCCAACTGTCGGATTCATCTCCGCCTTGGCTGCCGAAGGGAAGCACCGCAACGGACGGAGTGTCCGGTCGTTCCAGAACCTGACTCGTGGGCGTTTCCGGGCGCATGGTGCCGGCCATTGTCGCGCCTGCAACTTCGCTGCGCACACAATAGGTCGAGACAGGATTGAGTATGTTTTTTAACTGCTTGGGGCCCAGGAATTCGTAGCCGTACCGCAGCCTGTTGCAGACTTGGTCATAGACTGCAGAGCTGACGTAAACACGCTCGGGTTCTGCAATTTCCTGCAACCGCGCCGCGATATTGACATTGTCGCCGTGAATGCCGCGATCATCGATCAGAATTTCACCGAGATGAACGCCTGCGCGGAATTTGATTCGCTGATCATCTGTTCGAGTTTCGTTGTGTTGGCTTGCGATCCGATGCAGTTCGATGCCAAATTCAACTGCGCTTGTGGCCGTTTCAAATAAGGCAAGCAGCCCATCTCCACGTACTTCGACGACCCGCCCCTGATATTTTGCACAACATGTTTCAAGATGAGATAGTAACGATTTCAGAGCGTTATATGTGTCCAGCTCATTCTCGCTCATCAAGCGGGAATAGCCGACCACGTCGGCGAACAAAACAGCACCGAGCTTTTGCGTCATTGAAAAATTCGGACTAGAGGTATTCACAGGCAATACTCGTTTAGTTGGTGCCAAATAGGCACCCGTTTCAACATATAGCAATTTTTAGTTTTTTCGACTGTCGGCTGTTTCTACCTTTCGCTGCCTGTTGCCAACCTGGGTGGCCATGACCAGTTTGATGAGGCCGATGCTCCCATTTCCACGACAGTATCCGTGGATAATTCCGAGGCGAGAACTTCTCTGTGCTGCATCCAGTCGTCCTTTAGGATGCCCACAACAATCATGTCGTGGAACTCTCCATCCGCAAACCAAGCTTGCCGCATTGTACCTTCGACCTGGCAGCCAATTCTACTGACAAGGTCACGGCTGCTGTGGTTGTCGGCGCGGTAATATGAAGTCAAGCGATTCAGGCCGAGTTGTCGGAACGCAAAGTCAACGATCATCGCGGTTGCTCGGATTCCAACTCCGTGTCGACGTGCGGACTTGTGTACAAACATTGCAACGACCGCGTCGCGATTGATATTTGAAATCCCCTCGAGACCAGCCATGCCCAAGGCTTCTTCTTCCTCGGACTCAACAATGAACCAGCATTTGCAGCCGGAACCTTCAGATGTGAAGGCATCTTTCCAACTGTCTTCAGTCTGGAGGCGGTTTTGGGGAATGCGGGATGTTCGATCAAACAGAGCGAGGTCTTCAATGTTTTGGAACCAAGGCGCGACGGTTTCTACATCAGCCCTTTCCAAAGGTCGAAGCCGAAACAGATTTTTCGATTTATCGGACACAGAAGTAATAACCTTTAACGTATAAAAACAACTATATCGGGAACAGTAGCACATTCCTTGCGCAATTTCTAAGTTTCATTGCGAAACTGGCAGCGATCGCCAGATCGATTCTTTAGTTTAAACTGCGTTTTGAAAATCCAAACGAAATCCGGCCCGCCAAATTGGCGGGCCGGAAAAGTCACCGTGAGTGGGTGGTTTTAGTCGTACAGAACGGCCGAGATCTTCGGGTCGTCCATGTTCGACGCGTCGTAATAGTAGAAACCGGTGTCAATCAGGGCCGGGACTTCTTCACCATTCAGCGCGGAGACCGCCGCTTTTTCCGTAAGAGTGAAGGCAATTCCATGCGATACAACAGTGTTTCGTCGCTTTCCACGAGGTCGGCATTCAACCCTTCGAACAAACCCTTGGCCTTATAGTTTCCGAACAGAACTTCAGCATGAGCGAGCTCGACCCCTAAAGCCAGACAGTCGAACACGGTGGCCGCCAGTAAAAGGTGGGATATGCCGTGACCGTGATAGTCGTCCAAAACCGTACAAGCGATTTCGACATCCTTGTCTTGCCGGTTACCCCGGATTGCATGCACGGCGGCGATGGGCCGCCCATTCTGTTCAGTGTCTACGGCACCCCAAGCTACGTGCTTGTCGCCATCCACGTTGGCCAGAAGGTCCAAAACGGGTTCTGGGGCGTCGTGAAACGCAGAAAAGAAGCGCATGTATCGGGATTGGTCGGACAGATCATGGATTGCTTGCGCAATCAGATGTTTGTCGGAAACGCCCATTGGGCGCACGTAGATGCTGACACCGTTGTCCAACCTTGCCTTGAAGCCTCGGTCATTGTCCAGATGTAGGGAAGTTGAACCCATTGCGCCGCCGCTTTCGTTTGGTTCCCCGTTTTTCTTGTCTTCGCGGATCTTTCAAATCACGTTCTGTAATTTAGTCTTATGACATATTTGGCAAACTTTTTCGAACTGACCTAGCGTTCCAGATGCTCTCTGTCCTGAGCTGTCAGTAGATTGTCCGATTATGCTTGTTTGATACATGAGTCAGCTATGCACCATGCGCCTCGTGCTGTGTGTTTGTGAGGTAGCAGGCGGGGTGCCCGGCACGTCGTGCCGGGCATATACGTCACACCCATGTGACGATATCGGCCATCTCGCGGCGCGTTTTGGGGAACATCGGACCATCCGCACGATAGCCGAACGCCACCATGACGGCAGGTTTGTAGAGGTTGGTATCAATCCCGAAATGATCGCGCAAAACAGCTTCGGTTTTGTCCAACTCGAACCCTTCGATGGGGCATGAATCAATTCCCATAAGCGCACCGGCGGTCATCATGTTGCCGAGAACGATGTAAGCCTGCCGCGCAGCCCATTTTTTGATATCCGCGTCGGTTTCCAATTTGAAATCATGCGCTTGAAACTTGGCGTAAGCCCCCCCGAGCATCTCGATGACTTCTTCGGGGAACTGTTTCACCTCGCGGTTGTGCTGGGCCAAATAATCCGACCCTGCTTTCATGGTTGCGCCGGTATGGGACAGGATGATCACGTAATGGCTTGCGGTTCCAAGCTGTCCGGCAGTACCATTCGTGGCGCCGTTCGCGCCCCAGGTGAAGTCACGAAACAGCTCTCGTTTCTCGGGGGATTGCACAACCAGCAACTGGAACGGTTCGGTCCCGAACGAGGTCGGCGACAGGCGTGCCGCTTCCAGAATTGTGTTGAATTCGCTCTCAGTGACTTTTCGCTCATGATCGAACACTTTAGTTGCGTGGCGGAAATTGAAGGCGTCGATGATCTGAGTCTGAACATCGCTGGTTTCGATGATGTCTTTCATGGAATGAGGCTCCGAATTGGTGATGAGCCGCATCTATGCCCTTCCATTGTCTGCCGCTATCTGCAGAATTCGGAAATGATAATCCCGTATACCGGAAGAATAGCTTCAGATCAGATCGGCGTAGAGCACCTTGTTGGCGGCGATGATCCGAACACGCATGAAATCCAAAAACGCGCGGACTCGGGCATGCATCAATCGGCCCGGTGGGCGCACGGCCCAGATTTTCGAATCCGGCCAGGCGCGCAGATGAGGCAGAACCCGAACCAGACGCCCGGATCGAATATGATCTCCGGTCTGCCACAGGCAGGCTTTGTTGATCCCCAATCCGGCCAGCGTCCAATCCATCGCTGCATCACCAAGGCTGACGGTCGCGGGGCCAGACACGCGCACATCATGCATGGTGTCCGATTGATCAATCAGGTGCCAGACCTCGCGTGGGTGCATTGTTAGGCAAGCGTGATTGGCCAGGTCGGCCGCAGTTTCAGGCGTCCCTGCATGTTCCAGATAGGAAGGTGCCGCAACCAGTAGACGCGGATCATCGTCCAGTTTCTGGGCCAACAGGCTGGATGGGCCAAGATCGCCCAGACGAAACGCCAGATCGTACCCCAGTTCCACAATGTCGAGCACCGTATCGGTTAGGTTCAGATCAAGCTCTACATGCGGGTAGAGCCGAAGGAATTCGGGTACATGTGGCACTATATGTGACCGCCCGAATGACGCGGATGCTGTTACCCGCAGTTTGCCTGATACTGTTCCAGAGTTTCCAGACAGCATGGTGCGCGCATCTTCGACGTCTTCGAGGATGCGCTTGGCATGCTCCAGAAACAGCTCTCCGTCCGGGGTCAGGGATACAGCCCGCGTGGTGCGGTTCAGCAGTTTGACATCCAGTTCGGTCTCAAGCGCCTGCAGGCGTTGTGAGGTGTTGGTGGCCGAGAACCCGAACTCCGCCCCTGCCCGTCCAATAGCACCTAGGGTGGCCACTCGGACAAACAGGTTTAGGTTTTTCAAATCAAATGACATGGCGTCAGGGATAATACGAAACACCCATCTGCGCCACTAGCCGGGCCAGGGCAGCGAATAAGTTTTGACGTTGGTAAAGAACTTCATCGCTTCGATTACGCCTTCTTTCACGCCGTTGCCGCTGTCCTTGATCCCGCCAAAGGGCGACATCTCGATCCTGTAGCCTGGTTGTTCCCAGATGTTGCAAGTGCCGACATCCAACCCGTTGATAAAGGCGATTGCCCGGTTCAAATCGTTGGTGCACACGCCCGAGGACAGGCCGAACTCGGTACCGTTCGAGATTTCCATAACCTTCGCATCGTCATCGGGCACGCGCACGATAGGTACGATGGGCCCAAAAGTTTCTTCCATCACCAACTCGCTGTCATGGGGAACCTTGTCGACCACAATCGGAGGCAGCAATGCCCCCTGGCGACCGGGGTGGTACAGGATTTCCGCACCTTCGGCTTCGGCCATGTGGACGCGTTTTTCAAACAGCGCGGCGGCTTTGTCATGGATCACACAGCCCAGTTGAGTTTCCGGGTCCTGAGGGTCACCGAACCGGATCGCCTTCGCTTTCTCCAACACCAGAGGAACGAATTTGTCGGCCACGCTTTCTTGTACCAAAATGCGTTTGATCGCAGTGCAGCGCTGGCCCGAATTGCCGGTTGCACCTGCGACCGCGATGGTGGCGGCCTTGTCCAGATCAGCATCGCTGAGATCGTTCAGAACGATCAATGGGTCATTTCCGCCCAACTCCAGCGCCTGGCGTTTGTATCCGGCTTTCGACGCGATCAATTTGCCAACCGGAACACCTCCGGTGAAGGTGATGATGTCGATGTTTTCGTTGGTGATCATCTGGTCACCAATGTCCTGCGGCCAACCGGTTACAACCTGGAACATCTCGGGCGGCAGACCGGCCTCATACAGAATATCGGCCAGCGCCAAACAAGTTAGCGGCGTCAACTCGGTGGGTTTGCAAACCATACAGTTATTGGTCGCAATTGACGGAGCGATCTTGTGGCTGACCATGTTTAGCGGATGGTTGAACGGTGTGATGGCGCTGATTGCCTTGACGGGTTCACGTTTGGTGAAAATCTTACGCTCTTTCCCGTTATGGGTCAGATCGCACGAGAAAATCTCCCCATCGTCTTTTAACGCCTCGGCAGCGGCAAACTGATAGACGTCCTGCGCGCGTTTCGTTTCGTAAATCGAATGCTGATGGCAAATGCCCAGTTCCAACGTCAACCATTTGGCCAGGTAGTCCCGCTTTTCACCGATCAACTCGCCCGCGCGCTGCAGGATCTGGCTGCGTTCGTATCGAGTCAGTTTCGGCGTGTAGTTTGCGGCAATCTCAAATGCCTTGCGTGCGTGTTCCGCTGTCCCTGCCGGGACGGTGCCCACGACCTCATTCGTATAGGGGTAGTGGACCGGTACAGTGGCATCGGTAAAGACAACCTCTCCTCCGATGCGCATTCCTTCGTGGCGAATGTCTGAAGCGTTCATGATCCCGTCCATTTTATTGCGCTGCGGCGGTGGTAGCATAGAAAAACGCGTCAAAGTTCCTCAGTTTTGGTTGCGAGGGTAAATCCAGGACGCGGTTGACGATAAAGGGAACTTCTTGCTCGGTCAGGCCGCCATGGCTGCGCAACGGTTCTTTCAAGGCGGCCAGATCATGACGATCCTCGGAGGTGCCGATGCAGATATTCTCACCCGAGACCATGACAATATCCCCAATCCGATCACCAGGAAGTTCGTATTCCGCGATGGCTTCTTCCTTGGTCAGGACATGGGTGATACCGTCGGTCGCTTTCAGCTTGTCCACAATATCGGAACGGTTCGCACCTTCAGGAAGATAAGCGGTGGCAAAGCTGCCAAGCGCGCCATGGTGAACCACATAAGGGTCAGTGATCGGCAGGATCACACGGGCTGCATCCTTCCCCATCCAGTCGTCCATTAGATCCTGGACATAGACTACGTTAGGTGTTCCGTCCGTATGGTGTTTGGGCTTCATGCCATGATCTGCAGTGACGACGATGGCTGCGCCCATAGCATCCAACTGCGCCAGATACCGGTCGAACATCGCGTAGAAATCCAGTGCACCCTGCTGGTCAGGCGCGAATTTGTGCTGAATGTAGTCTGTGGTCGAAAGGTACATGATATCAGGCTTGAACTCCTCCAACAGCTTCACACCCGCAGCGAAAACAAATTCCGACAAGTCCGCCGAGTACACTTCGGGCACAGGCATTCCCAGCCATTGGCTTGCGTTGTCGATACCGTGTTCGGCCTTTGTCGTCTCGCCCGAGCGTTCGGACGAGAACGCGACGGCGCGCTCTTCGTCAAACTTCAATCCGGCACCAAGCAAAGCGCGCAGCTTGTCCTTGGCAGTCACCATGGCGACCCGGTATCCAGCCTCGTAGAACTTTGAAAAGATAGTAGGCGCGCGCAGAAAACGAACGTCATTCATCATTACTTCTTCACCGCTGTCGGGGTCGATCAAGTAATTCCCACAGATTCCATGAATACTTGGCGGACGTCCGGTCGCGATTGACAGGTTGTTGGGGTTGGTAAAGGACGGAATGACCGAGTGCGCTAGTCGGTCCGTGCCGGTCTCACGTATTCGCTTGAGCGTGGGCATCAGCCCTTTGGCGATGGCTACATCCAGATACTCTGGCTCGCAGCCATCGAGACAAATCGCAATCGCGGGAACTTTGGGCGTCGGATAAACTCGTTCATTTGCGGTGATCGGGGTTTGAGCTGTCATAGGGCGGTCCTTGCGTATGAGCGATGGTCAGATCAAAAGTAGCTGACACACGGGGTCTGTTTTGAAAGATGGTTCAGGCGACCTTGGGTTTTTTGCCATCCTGCGCGTCCAGCGTTTTCAGGAATGCCTCTTTTGTGCCCGCAAAATTACGACCGCGTTCACCGGCAAAGGCTTCATCGACAATATCCATTCGTTGAGCATCGGATATGCCGTAGTCTGCAAACCGGGTGGAAACACCTAGCCGATTCAGGAAGGCCGTCAGTTCAATCGAAGCGGAACTCAGATCCGAACCGAAAACATCGTGCAGGGCAGCCTGTCTAAACCCGCCAATGCCGTCGACCGAACTTAAGATCACTGGCAGCGTGAACGAACAAGCAATTCCGTGCTGTATACCCCAGCCGAGGGTTATTGGATAAGACAGGTTATGGGCGATGGCAGTCTTTGTATTGGAAAAGGCCAGCCCGGCGCTGAGTGCTGCATCTGCGATCTGCGTGCGCAGACTAAGGTTGCCTAGATCGTTTAGCAGATCGGGCAAAGTGTCTAGAATGGTGCCAGCTGCATGGACGGCATGTCTGGCCGAAATAGGGTTTGCATTGATGTTCCATATGCTTTCCAAAGCATGGGAAAGTGTGTCCAACCCAGTGGACAGGGTCAGTTCATGGGGTTTGTTGACCATAAGTTCAGGATCAATCACCGCAGCTTCTGGGTAGAGATTTTGTCGTGAAAGCGAGTATTTTCTGCCGCGCTGCTCGTCCCAAACTGTGGCCCAACATGTAACCTCACTACCGGTGCCAGCAGTCGTCGGAACCGCAATAATGGGAATGGTTCCCAAGTTTGCCGCGCCGCCGCCGGTTTCTAAATACGTCACTACATTGTCAAAACTGCCATCTGCGGCCGCAAAAACCTTGGCCGAGTCGATTACGGACCCACCTCCTAAGGCTACAATCACCTCGATTTGGTGCCGTATTCCAGCTAACTGCGCGCACTGCTGCCCAAGCAGCTGGAAATCCGGGTTGGGTGCGATGTTGTTTATTACTACCGCAGCTGGTCCAGCCGCTTCTTCGACCCGCTGCGCCAGGCGCTGGAAAGGATCACTTGGATAAGTGACTAAAGCATAATTTCGGCCGCCAATCAGTTTTGGCAGTTCCGAAACGGAACCGGTGCCAAACATGATTTCAACCGGATTGGAATAGCGCCACATTGGACCCTCATAGGAAATTGGCCTACTTTGTTCGGCGGCAATTTGGATCACTTTATTCCATCGGTCCAATAGATTGTTTGGATGATAAGTATTGAGTGTTGCAATAGAATTGTAAAATTGTGACATTACTGATTGAGAGCCTTGGAAATACGCAAGTGACTTTGTATTTTGGATACATAGTTCACCACTCGAGACACAACACATGAGCGGAACACGCGCGATCCCACGGCAAAGCCTGCCCGATGTCATAACAAACGATCTGCGCGAGCGGATACTAAGCGGGGAGATGGCCGAGGGAGAGGTTATTCGGCAAGAAGCGCTGGCCGAGGATTACGACGTTTCCCGGATGCCAATCCGCGAGGCACTCAAACGACTGGACGCCGAAGGTCTTGTTCAATTGACGAACAACCGTGGCGCGTCGGTGACCACACATTCTCTGTCCGAGATCGCCGAGATTTTCGATCTGCGCGTTTTGCTTGAGGTCGATCTGTTCCGGCACGCAATACCGCGGATGACCCTAACCCATTTTTCCGAGTGTGAGCGCATTTTGGATGAGATGGAGAAGTCTTACGATGCCAATGACGTGGGCCGTTGGGGCGGGTTGAACAATGCTTACCATATGGCGCTATATGCTGCGGCTGATCGCGGGTTGAGCAATGAAATCCTGCAACGCGTCAACTTGCAGTCGGACCGCTATGTCCGAATGCACCTGAGTGTAATGAAACAGCGAGAGCCTGCTAAGAAAGACCACCGCGAGCTGTTATCGCTGGCCCGAGCCGGACAGTTCGAGAGCGCCTGCGCTCTGTTGACCCGCCACATAGCACGCACCAAGGATCAGTTGCTGGAGATGGTGACTGCCACGCGCAACGGTGACTAAGGTCAATCCAGCGGGTGTAGGCAAGCCACCTGATGCGACTCACCACTCAGATCTGGTGGTGCGGCGCGGCATTCTTCGGTTGCAAGCCAGCAGCGTTGCGCGAAAGCACAGCCCAAGGGGATGTTCATGGGTGAGGGCAACTCGCCCTCCAGCTTGATCCGTTCCTTGCGCGCCTCAGGGTCCGCGCGCGGCGTGGTCGATAACAGCGCCTTGGAATAGGGATGACGGGGGGCGGCGAACAGTTGGTCTTTCGTGGCGTGCTCGACCGCGCGGCCCAGATACATAACGATCACATCATCGGCGAAGTGTTTAACTACCGACAGGTCATGCGAGATGAACAGATAGGCAAGGTTCAGGCGTTCCTGCAACTCGACCAGCAGGTTCAGGATTTGGGATTGGATCGATACATCCAATGCCGAGACCGGTTCGTCCAGGACCAACACTTTAGGGTTCAACATTAGAGCGCGAGCAATGGCGATCCGTTGGCGCTGACCGCCCGAGAACATATGCGGATAACGGTCGTAGTGTTCGGGGCGCAGGCCGACAAGGTTAAGCATCTCGCGCGCCCGCGCCTCGCGGTCGGAGGCGGACATGTTGGGGCGGTTGATGGTCAGCGGCTCCTGTAGAATCTGCCCGATCCGTTGCCGGGGATTGAGCGAGCCATACGGATCCTGGAATACGATCTGAACGGTCTCACGCATTTCGGCCCATTTCGATGGGGTGACATCAGTGCCGTCTATTGTAAGTGTTCCGGACGTCGGTTCTTCGATCATAGTGACGACACGTGCCAATGTGGACTTGCCGCAGCCGGATTCTCCGACGATGGCAAGTGTCTTGCCAGGTTTCAGTTCAAAATCTACTCCGGACAGGGCTTTGACTGTTGCGGATTTCGACAACAGTCCACCTCGGACCTCGTAGTGCCGAGCCAACGCAGTTGCCTGAACTATAGGGGCCGTCATGCGATTTCTCCGGCTGCAATTCTTTCGACATGGTGACACCGGGCTTTGCCGAATGATTCACTATGTGGTGTGGGGGGGATAGATTGGCAGGTGTTATCCGCAAACCTGCACCTCGGGCTGAATAGGCACCCCTTTGGTCGGTCAAACTGGCCGGGAACGACACCGGGGATGGTTGGCAGCATTTTCGAAGTTGCCCGTTCCGGCAGTGCGCTTAGCAACGCAGAGGTATAAGGATGGCGCGGGGTGCGGAACAGATCTTTGACGGGCTGTTCTTCAACCTTTTGACCGGCGTATTGTACCTGCACGCGTTCGGCGGTTTCCGCTACCACGCCCATATCGTGTGTGATCAGCACCAGACCCATCCCCTGTTCATCGCGCAGCCGCACCAGCAGGTCCAGAATCTGCGCCTGAATGGTGACGTCCAACGCTGTTGTTGGCTCATCAGCGATCAGCAGCTTGGGGTTGCACGCAATCGCCATGGCGATCATGACCCGCTGGTTCATCCCGCCGGACATCTGGTGTGGAAAGGTGTTCAGCCGACTTTCCGGCGCGGGAATGCCGACCTGATCAAACAACTCGATCGCACGTTGGTGACGATCCTTGCGGTTCAGGCCCAGATGGATGCGCAGCGCTTCTTTAATCTGGAAGCCCACGGTAAAACAGGGGTTGAGCGACGACATCGGTTCCTGAAAGATCATGGCGATGTCCTTGCCGATGATCTTGCGCCGGTCGCGGGCCGAGATTTTGGTCAGGTCGATGCCTTCAAAACTCAGCTGATCGGCGGTGATTGTGGCGGTCCAGGGCAACAGGCCCATCAACGCCAGCATAGACACGGATTTGCCCGAGCCGCTTTCGCCGACGATGGCCATCAGCTCGCCCCGGTCGACAGAGAGGTCCACCCCGTCGACGGCGCGGAACTTACCCGAGGCGGTAGCGAATTCGACAGTGAGGTTTCGGATGTCCAACAAACTCATATCGTCAGCTCCGCTTCAGTTTCGGGTCCAGCGCGTCGCGCAGGCCGTCGCCCATCAGGTTGATCGCCAGCACCGTGACCAGAATGGCAAGGCCGGGGAACGTGACGACCCACCAGGCGCGTAGAATGAACTCGCGCGCTTCGGCCAGCATGGTGCCCCATTCCGGCGTGGGGGGCTGTGCGCCCATTCCCAGAAATCCAAGGGCGGCGGCGTCCAGAATAGCGGTTGAGAATGACAGCGCCGCCTGCACAATGATCGGGGCCAGACAGTTGGGCAGCACAGTCTTGAACATCAACCGCGCCTTGCCCGCGCCCGCGACACGGGCCGAGGTGACATAGTCTTTCTGCCGTTCAGACAGAACCGAGGCGCGGGTCAGGCGCACATAATGGGGCTGGAACACGATGGCGATGGCGATCATAGCATTGGTTAGTGAGGGGCCAAGGATGGCCACCAGCACCAGCGCCAACAGCAGCGAGGGGAAGGACAGGATGATATCCATCACCCGCATGATCAGCGTATCGACCCATTTCGGCGCAAAGCCGGACAATAGCCCGATGATTACGCCGCCTGTCACGGCCACACAGACCACAACGATGCCCACAAAGAAGGAATAGCGTGATCCCATGATCAGCCGCGACAGCATGTCCCGGCCCAATGGGTCGGTGCCCAGCGGGAAGGCCCAACTGCCGCCCTCTTGCCACGCGGGGGGTTGCAGAATGTTGTCGCGGAACTGCTCGGTCGGGTCATGGGGCGCCAGCAAAGGCGCAAAGGCCGCGCAGATTACGAAGGCCATGAACACATACAATCCGATTACCGCGCCGCGGTTTTCGCTGAAATAGAACCAGAATTCGCGCAGGGCGCTTGGGCGGTCCTCGGTCTTGGGCGTAGTTGCGGAAAGCTCGGCCATCACCGTCTCCGGATTTTGGGGTTGATGATGCCGTAAAGGACATCGACCAGCAGGTTCACCAGCATCACGATCACGGCGATCATCAGCAGCCCGCCCTGCACCACCGGATAGTCGCGGCGGAAAATACTGTCGACCATCCACTTGCCGATGCCCGGCCAGCTAAAGATTGTCTCGGTCAGGATCGCGCCGGCCAGCAGCGTGCCGACCGACAGGCCGATCACTGTTATCACCGGGATCAGAGCGTTGCGCAGCGCATGCAGCCCGTTGATCCGCGTGGGCGAAAGACCCTTGGCGCGGGCGGTGCGAATGTAATCCTCGCCCAAAACTTCTAACATGGCCGAGCGAGTCTGGCGCGCGATCACCGCCAGCGGGATGGTGCCCAGTACGATGGTCGGCAGGATCAAGTGACGCACGGCTGACGTAAACGCCCCCTCCTGCCCTGACAGCAGGCTGTCGATCAGCATGAAACCGGTCACGCTGGGGAAGTAATACAGCAGGTCGATCCGCCCCGATACCGGCGTCCAGCCCAGATTACCTGAAAACACGATGATCAGAAGCAGGGCCCACCAGAAGATCGGCATCGAGTAGCCAACCAAAGCCGAGGACATCAGCGCGCGATCAAAGAACTTGCCTCTGTTCACGGCAGCAATCACACCCGCAGGCAAGCCAAGAGCCACGGCAAAGATCATCGCACAGATCGACAGTTCCAGCGTGGCTGGGAACAGGGCAAAGAACTCATCCCAGACCGGTTTCTTGGTGACAAAGCTTTCACCCAGATCGCCATGCATAACGCCGACCAGATAGTCCCAGTATTGCTGCAGTACCGGTTTGTCGAAGCCCAGCTTGACCACCATCTCCTGATAGCGTTCCTCGGTCATGCCGCGTTCTCCGGCCATGACGATGATGGGGTCGCCCGGTAGCACCCGGATGAACATGAAGGAAATCAGCGTCACGCCCAGAAATGTAGGAACGAACATTCCAAGGCGCGTAAGGAAGTAGCCAAACATCAGCGACCTATGATTGTGAGATCTTTGGGAAAGCGGGTCAGTGACCTGCAGCCATCCTGCGTCACCAGAACATCATCTTCGATCCGAACACCAAAATTTCCGAGGTCATAAAGCCCGGGCTCATTGGTCCAGACCATGCCGGGAAGGATGTCCTGATGATTTCCACGCATGATATAGGGCGCTTCATGTACGTCGCGGCCCAGCCCGTGCCCGGTCTTGGTACGGATACGATCGGCATAAGGCGATGCCTCAAGAACGCGAGTGACGGCATCGTCGATGTCATGCGCAGTAGTGCCCGGGCGGCAGGCGTTGAACCCTTCTAGGTTGGCACGCAGGACGGTGTCGTAGACATCCCTGCCCTCGTCCGAAACCTCGGCCACAAAGAACGTACGGGTGATATCAGCGGCAAAGCCGTGTTTGCGCGCGCCAAAATCGAACAACAACGCGTCGCCGGGGTTGATCTGATAATCCGCTCGCGCCTTGCCATGCGGTTGGGCCGAGTTGTCTCCGGCCGCCACAATTGGTGCGAACGCCAACGAGGCCGCACCCTCGGCGAACAGTGCCTGAATCAGCGCCTGTTCGATCTGTTTTTCCGTCTGTCCGACGCGCACATCGGCTATCACACGCTCCAGCGCGCGTTCCGAGATATCAATTGCCGCTTGCAGAGCCGCGATGTCATCTTCGGTCTTTATAATCCGCAAGCCCGAGATTTCGCGTTCGGCATCCACAATGCGCAGATCGGGCAGCGCGTTGGTGAAAGCCTTCGACACAAAGACCCGCATCACCTGCCCTTCGACTGCCAGCGATTTCAGCGGCATGTGCGCAGCCAAAGCGGCAAAAGCGCTGTCATAGCCCGTCTGGTCCATCCAATCGAACACGGCACCGTCAAAGCCGACCAGCGCCCAGGTGCCAAGCTCCAGATTGGGGACAATCGCGGCGGGACTACCTTGGGCCGGGATAACGACCACAAAGGGTCGCTCGTGGCTCATGAAGGGTTTCCCCAACGCGCGGGTGAAATTGGGACCGGGCACGAGGGCCACGGCATCGACTGACATGTCCTTTGCCAGTTGACGGTACTCGGACAAATCCGGCATGGGGGCCGACCTCCAAAAAAGAAAACCGGAGCCGCCATGCGGGCGGCTCCGATCCGTGAGTGATGATTTATTCGACGCTGACGCCGTAGAAGATGTGGCCGCCCAGCGGGTGGACTTTGTAGCCCTGCACTTCGTTGCGCATCGGCATGTAAACGACCGAGTGTGCGATGGTGGCCCAGGGGGCTTGCTCTTTGAAGATGACCTGCGCCTCTTCATACAGCTTGGTGCGCTCGGCCTGATCCGTGGTCTGCTTGGCCTTCAGGATCAGATCTTCGAAGGGCTCGTGGCACCATTGTGCGCGGTTCGAGGCTTCGCGGCCGTCACAGCCCAGCAGCACGGCCAGGAAGTTGTCCGGGTCGCCGTTGTCACCGGTCCAACCCAGCAGCACAGCTCCGTCGCGGTTCAGCTCTTTTGAGCGCGACAGGTACTCGCCCCATTCATAGGAGACGATCTCGACATCCACGCCGATCTTGGCGAAATCTGCCTGGATCAGCTCGGCCATGCGGCGGGCGTTCGGGTTATAGGGGCGTTGAACCGGCATCGCCCAGACCTTCATCGACAGATCGTTGACGCCTTCGGCTTCCAGCATCGCTTTGGCCGCTTCGGGATCATAGGCATCGTCGGTGATGGCGTCGTTATAACCCCACATGGTCGGCGGAATCGGGTTCTTGGCCGCTTGCCCCGAACCCTGGAACACCACATCAATGATCGCCTGCTTGTCAATCGCCATGTTCAGCGCTTTGCGCACCTTCGGGTTGTCGAACGGCTCCATCGTGGTGTTGTAAGCCAGATAACCCACGTTCAGTCCTTCTTGCTCCATCATGTTGATGTCCGCGTCATCCTGCATCGCTTGAATGTCGGCGGGGTTCGGATAAGGCATGATGTGGCATTCACCCGCCTTCAGCTTTTGATAACGGACCGACGCATCAGGCGTAATCGCAAAGATCAGATTGCTCACATCCGCCGGTGCTTTCCAGTAATCAGCGTTCTGCGCATAGCGGATCACGGCGTCTTTCTGATAGGCCACGAATGAGAACGGGCCGGTGCCGATAGGCGCGGTGTTCAGCTTTTCAGGTGTGCCCGCTTCCATCATCGCGTCGGCATATTCCGCCGACAGGATCGAGGCAAAGTCCATCGCCATGTTGGCGACAAAAGGCGCTTCGGGTTTAGACAGCGTGAATTTCACTGTGTAGTCGTCGATCTTTTCTATGGACTCGACGAGATCGGGCATACCCATGCCCTGGAAATATTCCCACGTACCGCCAGACACCTGATTATATGGGTGGCCTTCATCCTTCTGGCGCATGAACGAGAAGATCACGTCATCGGCGTTGAAGTCGCGGGTTGGGGTGAATTCGTCATTCGAGTGGAATTTGACGCCCTGACGCAGCTTGAACGTATATTCCAGACCGTCATCGCTGGCCTCGACGCTTTCGGCCAAGCCTGGGATCACATTGGTGGTGCCGGTCTCAAATTCCAGCAGGCGGTTATAGATCGGGTGCGAGGACGCATCAAAGGTGGTGCCAGCGGTGAACAGCGCCGGGTCAAAACCTTCAGGCGAGCCTTCAGAGCAATAGACCAACGTATTTGCCTGTGCCGCAGCGCTGGACAACGCAATCGCTGCGGTTGCGGCCAAAAACTTAAGTTTCATGAGTTTCTCCCAGTAAATATTGCTTGGTTTTCGCTTAGCGCTTTTTTGTCAGAACACTCTTTGGCAACGCTTGCCGTCGCGAAATCACTGCTCAATGTATCCAAAATACAAAATCCATTGTCAACAAAGTTAACGATTCCGCGAACACGTACCCGCAAAGACAGCCATCCGTCTCGGGACGGCCCGGTTCAGTTCCTAGCTTTGAGGGGAATCAGTCGCGCCGACTTTGATACAGCGCAAGTTTCCGGCTTTCCGCGATCACATCTGGAATGTTGGGGTCACGCCGATCGGAGGCTGTTCCAGAATGAAAGCCCCGATCCGATCCAAGAGCGGCCGTCTTGGACAGCCCGGACGGGTCGCCGCGCCCAGATCACGCAGGTTGCCCGGCGCGTCAAAGGGGATAAAGCACAAAGGCCAGCGGTCGCGTTTGAATTGCTCGGCCGCCAGGGCCGACACGATTGTACAATCGTCGGAATGACAAATATGCCGACAGATCGTCTCGAACCGCAGCGCGCTCAGGTCGAACCGCTTGCTGGCGCGATTTGCCGGGTCGATTTTGGGCAAGCGGTTTTCCAGTTCATAGCCGAAACTATGCGGCAGTCGGATGAAGTCGTGACGGGGCACGTCCTCTGGGGCAATCGATGGCAAGGTGCTTAGCGGGTGACCGTTACGAACAGCCAAGAACAGAGGTTCGGACCAGATCGAGGTAAACTCGAGCGCTTCGGAATTGTTGACCTTGGCGACCAGAGCAAGATCCAACGTGTGGTCTTCGACCATACGCAACATATTCTGTGGCAAATCCTCGATCATCGTCACGCGCATATTGGGAAACAATGCGCTAAACAGATCTGAGAAATATTGTGTCAGGTAGGGCGCGAGGGTCGGCGTCATTCCGATCGTGTATGGAACCGCCTCGGGGTCGCGGAACTGGGTCGCCGTATCGCGGATCTTTTGCGCATCGTTCAGAATGCGTTCGGCAATGCGCAACACCTGAACACCGCACAGTGTCGGTCGAACCTCGTTATTGAGGCGCAAAAACAGTTCGGCCCCTAACTCCTGTTCAAGTTTTTTGACCTGATTGGACATCGCAGGCTGAGAGACGTTGCAAGCTGCTGCCGCCTGACTGAACTGCCCATATTTGGCGACGGCCAGAACGTATTCCAAGTCTCTGAAATTCATGATCACCAACTACTGATACAAGTCGCGCATCTTGATGCACCTTCGGATTCATACCCTGACGGTGAGTGTTGCGCATGAAGAAACGATCACTTTCAAACACATAAGTGTCAATAGCCGCTAGTGAATAGGCGATCAAAGTGATTGAAGGCACGATAACTTATTGATTTCACTTACTACTAACTCACAGATTTTGTGAGTATTCGCGTTGGTTATACCCCTAATTCGAAGGATGAATTTTAGCTGGCCGAAGCGGCTGACTACCCATTGGATACGTGGAACGCCCAAAGCAGCGGGCGGCCCGCAGAATGCAACAATTCTTGACGGAGTATCCCATGCTGTCCCAACTTCTTAGCAGTCTTCGCGCCCGTCTCTTGACATCGTCCACGCTGGCGCAAGAGACCACTCGCGATGGTCAAACCTTTATAAACAACTTTTTCCAGAGCACTGTGGTGGATGACACCCCGGCTTTTGTGCTGGCGAATGATTTTTCGCGCCTGTTGAACTTTGGCGAAATCATCACAAACAACGCTGTTGCTGCAGTGCAGGCGCAAGGTCAGGACGTCGACATCTTTAACTTTCGGTCCGGTCGGATCGAAGCCAATAACGGTCCAGATGCGCTTGCAACAGGCGTTCAGGTCACTGGAAGCGCATCGATCAGAAACATTGGCGAGATTGTAGGCGAGTTCAACGGCGTTCAGTTTGCGGGGGCTGAAAGCTCGGGCAGTCTGGATAACTTCCGCGGCGGTGTGATCAGTTCTGACAGTCGTGCTGTCGACATTCAGGGTCAAGGTATCGATGTTCGTAACTTTGGTGACATCATCGGTACAGGTGATCAGCGCAACGGAACGATTTACACCAATTCGACTGCGGAAGACATTTCGATCTCGAACTTTTCGGGCGGTACGATTGACGCAGGCGAAGGCAACCAAGGTGCAGGGGTTTCTCTGCAGGTCGGAGATGAAATTGGTGACCGTGTCGAAACCGATATCTTGAATGGTTTTGGTGCAACAATCCAAGGTCGCGGTCAGGCGGCTTCAAACACGTCGCTGGCCGGCGACGGCGTGCGCATCGATGACGGTGCCGAGGGAGCCATCCTGGAAACCGAGATCGTTAACAGCGGGGTCATCTCGACCGAAAGCGATCAGGGTACGGCAGCAGGTCTGCGCATCGCTGATGGCGCCAATACCGAAGGTGAGATCCTAAACACCTCGACCGGTGTGATCGAAGGGCCGCGCAACGGTCTGTACATCGGAGATGGCGAACATGATCTGGACGTTCTGAACTTTGGAACCATCCAGTCCGGCAGCCGCGCTGTGAACATCGATGGTTCCGGTGTTGATCTGATCAATGGTGGCGACATTCTGGGCACCGGAGATCAGCGCAATGGTACAGTCTACGCTGATGACACTGCACGCGACTATTCGATCCAAAACCTTGCATCGGGTACTATTGACGCGGGCGAACACAATGATGGCGCGGGCGTTTCGTTGTCACTTGCCGTCGAAGGTAATGGCGACGTTTCGATCACCAACGACGGCACGATCGCGGGTCGGGGCAATGCAGGTGCAGCTTTGGGCACAGCTGGCGACGGTATCCGTCTGGAGGGTGTCCGCCAGGAGGGCGGCGGCTTTGGCCCGGCCCTCTTTGAAGGTACCATCACAAACACCGGTACGGTGTCGTCCGAAGGTGCAAACGGAACGGTCGGTGCATTCCGCGCCGTGAACAACGTCAACTTCCGTGGCCAGCTGATCAACGAAGAAACCGGCGTTTTCGCAGGCGGCCAGAACGGTGTGTACTTTGGCACCGGTGATCACACAGGCGGCTCGTTCGTCAACCGCGGCACTGTGACTTCGGACAGCCGTGCGGTGAATATCGACGGGATCGGTCTGGATGTTGTCAACGAAGGCGAAATCCTTGGCACTGGCGATCAGCGCAACGGCACCGTCTATGCCGATGGCACTGCTGACAACTACAGCTTCACCAACTCGGGTCTGGTCGATGCAGGCGAAGGCAATAACGGTTCCGCCGTTTCGTTGCAAACCGGCGACGAGTCGGGGGACATCGTGTCCGCTGCAGTCATCAACGAAGGTACGCTGCAAGGTCGTGGAGATGCGCTGGAAGGCAACCAGGTCGGTGACGGTCTGCGCCTGTTCACCAGCCAGGACGACGCCTCTTTCGCGGGTGTTGTGGTCAACGAAGGTCTGATCGCCGGTTCCGAGGACTCGGACGCCGCAGCAGGTATCCGCGTTGATGGCGGCCTGAACCTGGTTGGCGCGATCCTGAACGAAGGCGAAATCCGCGGCACGGTCAATGCGATCGACGCATCGGATGCAGGCTTCGTGACCATCGTCAACGACGACGAAGGCGTGATCAACGGCAACGTTCTGCTGAGCGACGGCGACGACATCTTTGTCGACCTGGGCACCACCAACGGTGATATCTCGGGCGGCGCAGGAGATGACGTTCTGATCGCAGGCGACGCAGACAACGTCATCACCGGCGGTCTGGGCAATGACTTCATCGACGGTGGCGAAGGCATCGACACAGCCGATTTCTCGGATCTGGATGTCGCGGTCGAAGTCAGCCTGGATGCAAACGGCAATGGCACTGCCACACGTGACACCGGCTTTAACGTCACCGTCACCGACGCGGTTGTTGCAGCGCCGGATCAGTTCGGATCGTCCATCACCAACGGCGCCGAGTTCGTGGAGCAGGCAGTCCAGGGCAACCTGTACTATAACATCCACACGTCGGACTTCCCGGCTGGTGAAATTCGCGGGCAACTGCTGGTTGATAGCGACGTGACCGAGAATGGCATCCGTACTATCACCCTGAGCGGTGGTCTGGACGCCTCGCAGGAGCCTGGTCCTACATCCGACAGCGAAGCGACCGGTCAGGCGACCCTCGTCGTCACTCAAAACTTGGAAACCGGTGAAGTCACCTATTCCAGCGAGTTGAGCGTGACGGGCCTGAACGAAGCTGATCTGTTGACGCCGATCCCGGGTGTTGTCTCGGCTGTGCACTTGCACAATGCACCTGCTGGTCAGAACGGCCCGGTCGTGCAGGACACGCTGGTAGATGCCGGTGCGACGCTGGATACCGAAGCCACTGGTGGCACAGGTGTCATCGGCGAGGACGTCATCGACAACCAGATCGAAGTGGACATCCTGCGCTCGATCGAGCGGGTTGTCGGCTCGGATGACAGCGACACGATCGACGTCTCCAGCTTTGACGGTGTAACCGTTGATCTGGACCTCAGCGGTCCTTCGCCGAACCCTGCTGGCAGCGGTGATGAAGGTCCGCAGGACGGTGCCATCATCCAGAATGGCCAGATCGTCGCCGAAGTTGATGACTTCGAAAACGTTGTAGGCTCGAACGGGGATGACCTGATCCTTGGCAACAACGAGTTCAACATCCTCGACGGTGGTGCCGGCAATGACGCGATCCATTCCTTCGGAGGTGCCGACGTGATCATCGGTGGCGAAGGGATCGACACCGCGCTGTTCACTGCAGGGCCGGGCGTTGTTCTGGATCTGGATGAAGAAGGCAACGGCGTTGCACAGGTCAATGCACCCGATGGTGCAATCCTGGATCAGGTGTTTGGGTTCGAAAACATCAACGGCTCGAACAACGCTGGCAGCCCGAATAGTGGCGACGACATCCTGTCGGGCAACTCGGGGTCCAACACCCTGAACGGTCAGGCCGGTGACGATGTGCTGAACGGTGAGGGTGGCAATGACATCCTGATCGGTGGCGCAGGCAACGACACCTTCGTCTTCGAAGGCAACTTCGGCAACGACGTTATTCAGGACTTCGAAGTCGGTCTGGACCAGCTCCAGTTCGGCGAATTCGGACCCGACTTCGACGGCAGTGTCAGCGTTGCACAAGATGGCGACGACGCGGTCATCACCTTCGGCAGTGAAGGGTCTGTCCGCCTCGCCGGTGTCAACAGCACCGACCTGAACGACGACGACTTTGTCGCGTAACTGACCAACAGCGGGGCGGCTACGTGCTGCCCCGTTTTTCAAACCGGAAAGGGTCAAGGAAATGTTCAAGCAAGCCAATCCCGTCAAAACTGCCTGGGGGTCACTGCGCAAGGGCTTTGTCGCTGTCGCCTTCTTCAGCCTGTTCCTGAACTTGCTAATGCTGGCCGGGCCACTTTACATGCTTCAGGTCTATGACCGCGTTCTGACAAGCCAAAATGCCGACACCCTGATCGCACTCTCCGTGCTGCTGGCGGGTGTATTCGTCGTGATTGCGTGCCTTGATCTGATGCGGATGCGCATTCTGGGACATTTGGCGGCCCGTTTTGAATTAAGCGTTGGCGCACCGGTTCTGAACGCAGCCATGCTTCGTCGGGTTCAAGGCGAAACCTCCAGTGGGGAAAACCTGGTCGAAGACGTCAACGGATTTCGTGAGTTTATTTCGGGCACCACCTTAACGGCCTTTTTCGATGCACCATGGATCCCGATCTACTTGATGGTCTTGTACGTCTTGCATCCGCTTCTGGGCCTGCTGGGTCTGGTCGGAGCAGTTACCCTGTCAATCATGGCGCTGATCAACAACGCCCGTGCGCGTGGTCCGATGGAGCAAGCTTCACAGGCCCGAGGTCGTTCGGACGCGCTGTTCGACACAAGCGACCGGAACGCAGAACTGGTTCATGCGCTGGGAATGAAAGGTGATTTGGTTCGTCGCTGGACTGCTTTGCAATCGGACGCGCACCGCTACAAAACAAGCGCAGCGGATCGTGTAGCAAGCTTTTCGGTGGTGTCCAAGACCGTTCGGATGGGTCTGCAATCGGCCATTTTGGGTTTGGGTGCTGCGTTGGCTATTTCGGGCGAGTCGACCGCAGGTGTCATGATCGCCGCAACTATTGTTCTGGCCCGAGCGCTGTCGCCCATTGACCAACTGATCGGCCAATGGCGCACCTTCCTGGCTGCGCGCGGGTCGTATTCCAAGCTTAAGCAGTTGACCGAAGATTACGCGGATGCACCGCCGAACCTGAACCTGCCCCGAGCCTTCAAGACCCTAGACGTCAAGATCGCGCAGGCTGGCCCGCCGCGTGCTATCACTGCCAACATCCGCAGTATCGATTTCAGCCTTAAAGCCGGGGATGTTCTGGCCATTATCGGCCACAGCGGATCTGGCAAAACCACCTTGGGTAAAATGCTTGCCGGTATCTGGTTTCCTCAACGCGGAGAGGTCTTGCTGGATGGAAGTCCGGTGTCGAAATGGAACGGCGAGGATTTGGGCAAACAGATCGGTTACTTGCCGCAGGATGTTGAGCTGTTCGACGGGACCATCCGTGAAAATATCGGGCGTTTTTCCACCGCGATAGACGATGCCGAAGTGCTGCGCTCGGCGCGCGAGGCCGGGGTCCACGAGATGATCAGCAGCTTGCCGGAAGGTTATGAAACACGCATCGGTCAAGGGTTTTTCCTGTCAGGTGGGCAACGTCAGCGTCTTGCTCTGGCCCGCGCCTTATACGGTGATCCGTTCGTTCTTGTGCTGGATGAGCCCAACTCGGACCTTGATGCCGATGGTGAGCAGGCTCTGCGCGATGCGCTGTTGGCGGCTCAAGCTCGAGGTGCCATCGCGATCGTCATGACCCACCGTCCGGCGACATTGCAGGCGGCAAATAAGGTCATGGTGCTGCGCAATGGGAACCAGACCCAGTTTGGCGAAAAAGACGATGTCATGAAGGTCAACCGCCGCAACGTTTTGAACACCCCGACGCAATCGGGCGCGGTTAAGCCGGTTGCCCACCCAGCAAATGAAACTCAGATCAGCGGAGCAGCCCAATGACCGACCTGGTGAAGTATTCCAAATCCAACACCGCCGTGTCCTTTCACGAGGCACAGCTGAAAGAGATCAATGAAACCTCGGCGGGCATCGGACGCTATGTTCTTTTCGGCCTGTTCACGCTGGCGGTTTTCGTCGGCGGCAGCGCCTATTGGGCGGTCGTGTCCAAGCTGGATGGCGCTGTGGTTGCCCCTGCCTCATTCGTGGTCGAAGGCGATCGCAAAACGGTCGAGCATCTAGACGGCGGCATCATCCGCTCGATCCTTGTGGCAGACGGGGAATTCGTGCGGCAAGGCCAACCTTTGGTTCAGTTAGACAGCACCGAGATCGACGTTGAACTGAGCGTGCAAGGTAGCCAGTTGGGTGAGCTGTCTGTTCGCCGCGCGCGCCTACTGGCGCAAATGAGCGGGCAGGAGCAATTCGACGAAACCACTGCGATGTCAGGTTATCGGGACGGTATGGATCGCTTGCACTGGGTCTCGCCTTATCTGACACAAAAACAATTATTCGACGCCGAAGCGCGCGCAAGGCGGACCGAGGCGCAGATCAATGCTCAGCGTATCTCGGCTCTGCGTAACCAAGTTGCTGGCCTTGAGGAACAACGTCGCAGTACAAAAAATCAGATCGACATTACCAATGTCGAGTTGGCGAACCTTCAAAAGCTGTTGGACAAGGGTTTGGTCGCGGTCACGCGCGTCAGCGCACGCCAGATCGAGCTTGAGCGTCTAAACGGCGCAGATGCATCGTTGCGCACTCAGATCGCGCAGGCCGAAGACCAAATGCAGGAACTGGAATTGTCCCTGCTGAGTCAAAAGAAGCTGCGTGATGAGGTGATCGCCGGAGAGCTGGCTGTGGTTGAGGCGCAGCTTGATCTGGTTCGGCCTCAGTTCGCGGGAACGCTGGCGCGGATGCAACGTACTCAAGTTCTGGCCCCAACCAGTGGTCGGGTCGTAAACCTTGCGGTGTCCACCAATGGCGGCGTAATCCGTCCGGGTGAACCCATCATGGACATCGTTCCGGCGGATCAGAACCTGATCGTAGAAGCGCGGATAAAAACGGGTGATATCGACAAGCTCTATATCGGTCAGACCACTCGTATCCGTCTGTCCGCCTTTGCCCAAGCCGATGTGCCGGAGGCCAGTGGCGAGATCTTTGATATCTCGGCTGACGCGCTGGAAGACGACCGCACTGGCGAGGCATACTACAAGGCGCGCGTCAAACTCGACGCCCGGCAGCCCATCGCTGTAACGGCGCTGGACCTTGTGCCGGGAATGCCCGCCGATCTGTTTGTGAACACAGGCGAACGAGCAGTGTTCACCTATCTGGCTCAACCTATCAGTGACCGTCTTGCTAAGACATTTATCGAGTAAGCCAGATCGCCCGCGCCTAATTTTTGGGCGCGGGCAACTCAATTGACCGGAATTTCGACAGAATGGATTTACATCCCACAAAGCGGGATTTTACCGTTTCAGCGGATGATACAACGAATTGACTTAAGCCCGAGATGAAACGCCCGCTGCCTATACTGGTGTTTTCTGATTTGGATGGCACGTTACTGGACCACAACAACTATAGTTGGTCTGCCGCCAAGCCGGGATTGAAACGCCTTGCTGAGATAGGCACCGGTGTGGTTCTTGCCAGCAGTAAAACAGCGCAGGAAATCATCCCCCTACGGGACGCTATGGGACAGGCAGATATGCCTGCGATTGTGGAAAACGGCGCTGGAATACTTTGGCCGGGCGATGCCGATGAGGGTGAAGATGACTATCCACGCTTGCGCGCCTTGCTGAAAAAGCTGCCTCAGGGATTTGTCGGCTTCGGCGACATGACGATCGATGAGGTTGCGCAGAAAACTGGGTTGAGCTCCCAGCAAGCAAACTTGGCGCGTCAACGAAAGTTTAGCGAGCCCGGAGTTTGGACCGGTTCCGATGTAGACCTCGCAGAATTTCTGGAGGCGGCTCGCGCTCATGGGCTTTACGCACGAAAAGGCGGGCGGTTTCTGACTATTTCCTTTGGTCAGACCAAAGCGGATGCGATGCGTGAAGTCGTGAGGCATATGCGTCCTGTCCGCACGATTGCGCTGGGTGATGCGCCCAATGATATCGAGATGATACAGGCCGCAGATCAGGGCGTCGTGGTCGCCAATCCGCACGGCCCCAACATACCACCTTTCCCTGCGCCGGTAGAAGCGCGGGTTCTCAGAACACAACAGAGTGGACCGCAAGGGTGGTCGGATGCGATCCTGACCCTGACGGCGGACCTTCGATAAGAACGGGGCATTTCATATGGCAGATTTCCATCAGAACGGAAACATCACGACGCTGCATAATTTGCGCAGCCGACCGGCCGGGCATCTGACGCATGAGATCTCGGTTTTTGCCGAGACCCGAAAAATCACTCTCATTCTGCCTTGCCTTTATTCCGAACTGGAAGGCCCTGCGCTGACCGGAATTCTAAATGAGCTAGCACAGGTGCCTTACCTCCACCGGATCATCATTGGACTGGATCAGGCGGATGAGGATCAATACCGCCGTGCCCGAACCTTCTTTGCCGATCTGCCGCAAAACCATGCGGTCATCTGGAATGACAGCCCCCGCCTGACCGCGCTGGAATCCCAACTGCGTGAGATGGGTCTGGCCCCGCAAGAGCCGGGCAAAGGCAAAAACGTTTGGTCCTGCATCGGCTATCTTCTGGCCTGCGCCGACAGTTCGGTGATGGCGATCCATGATTGTGATATCGTCACCTATAACCGCGAGATGTTGGACCGGCTGGTCTATCCGGTGGTCAACCCGACTTTTCCCTTTCAGATGGCCAAGGGGTTCTACCCCCGCGTCGGCAACGGCAAGCTGAACGGCCGCGTCACGCGCCTGTTGGTAAGTCCGCTGCTGATCGCGCTGAAAAAGGTCATTGGCGACCGGGATTACCTCGATTACCTGCGCAGTTTCCGTTATCCGCTGTCGGGCGAATTCGCCATCCGCACCCCTACGCTGCCCGACTTGCGTATCCCCTCGGATTGGGGGCTTGAGATCGGCGTGTTGTCCGAGGCGTGGCGTAATCTGGCTCCGAAATCCGTCTGCCAAGTCGAAATTGCCGATAACTATGACCACAAGCATCAGGACTTATCACCCGAGGACGCAAATCGGGGGTTGTCGCGTATGTCCACGGATATCTGCAAGGCGATCTTCCGCAAATTGGCCGCTGACGGCACGGTGTTCACGCCTAACACCTTCCGCACACTCAAGGCGACCTATTACCGTTCGGCGCTGGATCTGCTCGAGGGTTACTATACTGACGCCAAGATGAACGGGCTGGAACTGGATCGTCACAAGGAAGAGAAATCCATCGAGCTGTTCGCCGAGAACATCATCCGTGCCGGGCAAATATTTCTAGACAACCCGCATGAGACACCGTTCATCCCCACGTGGAACCGCGTGCATTCGGCCGACCCCGAGTTTCTGCTTCGTCTGAAAGCCGCCGTTTCCGACGATCTGGACGAATTCAGCCCGCGTTCGTGATCCAGCGGCACTGATATGGCGCCAGAACAATATCCGGGCCGTTGGTGGCAAGGATTTCGCCCGTCAATGCGTCAGTCCAGATCTCTTCGGCGATCATGTTGATCTCGGCGGGGCTGACATGGACCTGCTCGGTCGAGACATTGTGCAGCGCAAAGATCGACTGGCTGCGATCCAGACTCTGCCGCCAGATGCCAAAGACGCGATCATCCAGCCGCAGAGTAAACTGCGTGGCGTTAGGGTGAAACGCCGGTTGCTGCGACCGCAGGCGCAGACGTTTGGACAGCTCCGACAACACCAGCGCCTGATTTGACCCCGGATCAGCCAGACGTGCCAACAAATCGGGATAGTGCCAGCGATGCCTGTTGATCGCCCGGTTCATGCCGCGCCGTTCGACAGCCTCGTGATCATTCGGTGTGGCCAACAGGGAATGGATGTAGAACGCCGGTATCCCCTCAAGTGACATTACGATGGTCTGCGAGCAGATGAAACGCGCCAGATGGTATTGATCGGGGCCGTGAAATGTTTCGGTCATGGCTTCAAAATAACCGCAGTTCAGCTCGTAGGGTTCTTCCCGCCCGTCCGGCAGTGCGCGCATCGAGACCAGACCTCCGATCCTACGGACCGTGTCGATCATGCGGTCTTTTTCGTCCGGCGGCAGCAATCCCTCAGCAGGGCGCATCCCGATACCGTCATGAGATGCGGTGAAGTTCAGATATGCGCAACCTAATTGCGCCGGGGGCATGGCGGCCTGCCATTCGCGTAGAAATTGCGCTGTGCCTGATTGCAGCGCGTGCAGGATCAACGGTGGCAGAGGGAAGTTGTAAACCGCGTGCGCCTCGTTCCGGTTGCCAAAATAACTAAGGTTCTCGGTCCGGGGTACATTGGTTTCCGTCAACAGAACCAGCGTTTCGGTCGCATAGTCGCACAGCAGCCGCAGCAGCTGTACGATGGCATGGGTTTGCGGCAGGTGAATACAGTTTGTTCCAATTTCCTTCCAAACAAAAGCAACTGCATCAAGGCGCAGAATACGAACGCCTTTGTCGATGTGCAGTCGTATGATCCGCAGCATTTCGATCAGAACTGCGGGATTTGAGAAATCCAGGTCAACCTGATCGTGGGAAAATGTGCACCAGACGTATTTCTCACCTGCGCTGGTCTCGACTTGCCGCAGCAAGGGCGTGGTGCGCGGCCTGACAACTTGCGACAGGTCGTCTTCGGGAGAGGCTTCAAAGAAAAACCGATCGTGTGGCGCTTTGCCCTGCAAGTAGTTTGTGAACCAGCTGCCCTGACTGGACACATGGTTCAGGACCAGATCGGACATCAGATGAAAATCAGTAGCGATCCGGGTGATATCAGGCCAATCCCCAAGCTGAGTGCTGACGCTGTAGTAGTCTGAGACTGCAAAACCGTCATCGGAGGTGAATGGAAAAAACGGCAGGATATGCACACCGTTGACTACCCCACTTAGGTGTCGCACCAAAAAGTCGTGCAGCAGGTCAAGGGGCTTGTGGACCTGATCTTCGATCGAGTTGCCATAAGTTATCAAGACGCTGTCTTTTTCCGACCACAACTTGTTTCCTGGCTTGCGACCTTGTCTGCGTCTGTGCGTTTGCGGCGGCCAAAATGCGTGTGTGATCTGCTCGGCGAGTGCGACCTGATCGTGATCCGGATAAATCCGGTCGAGCAACTCGCCCAACCGGCGCGAAAAACTGTTGGAGTCACTGGTCAATGGTCGAATACCCTTAGCTTGCTGTGATCAAGGGTTCTTCAGAACGCGCAACCTGTCAAATCTAAGGACGGCGCTGTGCAGGATGTTGAAACAAGTGCTTAAATTTTGGTCAGTTCAGGTTGTGCCCGGTCGTAATGCACCGTACCGCGCCATGAACATGTCGACTGCTTGCGAAGCTATTTCATCAATTTCGTTTTGTGAGAAGCTTGTCTGAATACCAAAGGCCGACAATGTCCAAATCCGCACCTTGCACAATTCCGAGAATTGTTCAGCAGCAAGTTGAACATCGTCAATAAGCAGTTCCCCTTTGTTTACCGCTTTTTGCAGATACTCGGCGATGTGGCCGGTGCCGTGTTTTGGTCCGGCCTCGTAGAATGCTTCGCCCAGTTCTGGGAACCTGTCGCGTTCGGCCACGCAAATGCGAAAAACCTGCTGCGCAAAATCTGAGACCAAGAAGGCCGTCAGTTGTTTGGCCGTGATCATCATGACTTCGCGTGCCGGAAGTGAGTCATCGACCAGGGACACCACATGCTCGGCCATACGTGTGCATTCGGTTTGGGCAACTTCCATGAACAAAAGGCGTTTGTCGGGGAAGTAACTATAAAGTGTTGCCTTCGAGACGCCGGCAACGCGGGCGATGTCATCAACGCTTGCACCTTCGAAACCATCGGCCATGAAGACTTCTCGCGCGCCTTTCAGAACCTGATCGAATTTGCGACCTGTGCGCAGAATGGCTGCGGTTTCAGACATGCTCTCTCCCAACAGTATATGTAGGAGTTTATAAACCGGTCAGTTCAGATACAACGATTCGCACCAAAGCAATTCTGAACGCGCAATCAAATATTGTAATTTCGCAAGTCAGGCTGTCGAATATCGGACCTTGCGATGGAGCTTGCCGCGCGATCAATCTGTGCTAACACTTCCGGCATGGTCGATATCTTTCTGCGCACGCTTCCTTTCTTTGCGATCATCGGCCTTGGATATTGGGCGGGTCGTACCCGGTTCTTCACCGAGGAAGCGACGGCTTATCTGACCAAATTCGTGTTCTATTTTGCCTTGTCGGCCATGTTGTTCCGCTTTGCCGCGACCCTGCCCTTTGCCGAGATCTTCAACCCCAGGCTTGTTATCGGGTATCTAGCGGGAACAGTAGTGGTTTATCTGCTGGCAACGCTTGTCGCCTGGTTCCGAGGGCTGGACGTGCCGACCGCAGCGGTAGAAGCACAGTGCGCAGCCATCGGCAATGTCGGCTTCCTCGGTTTGCCTATGCTGGCCCTTCTTTTCACAGAAGCTGCAATTGGCCCCGTGATGCTGGTTCTGACGGTTGATCTGGTGGTGTTTTCGTCATTGATCGTGATCCTGATCAACGGGGGCAGAGACGGACGGCTCACCCCAGCCACTTTCAAACTGATTGGGTTGGGTCTGGTAAAAAACCCGATGATCGTCTCGATTTCGGCGGGGATGCTTTGGTCCGCGTTTCAGATGCCTGTTCCCGCGCCGCTTAATGATTTTCTCACGATCCTTGGGGGGGCTGCTACGCCCGGCGCTCTGTTCGCTATCGGAGCCTCGCTGGCCAGCAAGTCGGCTGAGCGCGTGCATGTGGCCGGTTGGCTGAGTTTCTGCAAACTTGTCATCCATCCGGCATGTGTGGCCATTGCGTTGCTTTGGATCTTTCCCATCGCGCCCTTCCCCGCTGCTGTCGCGATTGCGGCGGCCGCGCTGCCGGTCGCTGGGAACGTCTATATGCTTGCGGCGCATTACAACGTTGCGCCACATCGGGCGTCGGCCGCGATCTTGCTGTCAACTGCAGCCAGCATCTTGACTGTGCCATTGGTGATCGCTTGGGTCGGAACGCCCTGATCTTCACCTTTTTTAAAAATGCCAGCAGTATTGACCACCGCACTTTACGAGCCGTGTTGGGAACGTTAGCCATGGCGCAACCCTAACGTAAGGACAAAAGTCAGATGGAAACCGTTTCGGAAAACACCTGCTTCGGAGGCGTTCAGGGCGTCTACCGCCATGCCTCGACTGCCTGCCAATGTGACATGACCTTTGGCCTGTTTCTGCCGGCCGAGGCCAAGGACGGCCCCGTCCCGGTCCTCTGGTATCTTTCGGGCCTGACCTGCACCCATGAAAACGCCATGACCAAAGCGGGCGCGCAAGCCTGGGCGGCGGAACAAGGCATCGCGGTGGTGTTCCCTGATACCTCGCCCCGTGGTGCAGGCGTGGCTGATCACGACGACTACGATCTGGGTCAAGGTGCGGGCTTTTACGTGAACGCGATCCAGACCCCCTGGGCACCACATTTCAACATGTGGGATTACGTGGCCGAGGAGTTACCTGCCCTGCTGGCCGAAAACTTTGCCATCGACATGGACCGTCAGGCCATCACCGGCCATTCGATGGGCGGCCACGGTGCGCTGACGCTGGCAATGAACCTGCCGGGGCGCTATCGCTCGGTCTCGGCCTTTGCGCCGATCTCGAACCCAACGGGGGCCGATTGGGGCCGTAAGCAGCTGAGCGCCTATCTGGGTGAGGATGAGGCCGCATGGGCCAAACATGACGCCTCGCTTATGATGAAGGAAAAGGGCTTTGACGGTCCCGTCCTGATTGACACCGGCGCTAGCGATCAGTTCATCGACCTGTTGCGCCCCGAGGCGCTGGCGCAGGCGATTGCAGAGCGTCGCCAACAGGCAACCTATCGCCTACAGCCGGGCTATGACCATTCGTATTTCTTTGTGTCGACCTTCATGGAAGACCACATCACCTTCCACGCCGAGGCGCTGTACGGGGACTAACGCATGAGCGATTACGATTACGACCTGATCATCATCGGGTCTGGCCCCTCGGGGCGGGCGGCCGCGATTCAGGCAGGCAAACTGCAAAGACGCGTCTTGGTGATCGACCGCAAGGATAGGCTGGGCGGAGTATCGGTACATACTGGCACCATCCCGTCAAAGACCCTGCGGGAAACAGTTCTGAACCTGTCAGGCTGGCGCGAGCGCAGCTTTTACGGCCGTTCCTACAGGGTAAAAGATCAGATCCGGGCCGAAGACCTCAAGGCGCGTCTGCATATGACGCTGGATCATGAGGTGGACGTGCTGGAACATCAGTTCAACCGCAACCACGTGGAAACGCTGAACGGTCTGGCCAAATTCATCGGCCCGCATGAAGTTGAAGTTGCGACGGACGCGGGCGAGACTACCCGCCTGACCGCCGCGAAATTCCTGATTGCCACCGGAACCAAGACCTATCGGCCCGATTACGTGCCCTTCAATGGCAAGACCGTGGTCGATGGCGACGATTTCCTTGAGATGGCCGAAATTCCCCGCTCGCTGGTTGTGATCGGGGCCGGGGTGATTGGTGTGGAATACGCCACCATGTTCTCGGCGCTGGACGTGCGGGTCACGCTGATCGAACCGCGCGAGACTTTTCTGGACTTTATCGACAGCCGGTTGATCCATGATTTCACCCATCAAATCCGCGAAAACGGTGTGGATTTACGTCTGGGCTCGGCCGTCGAAAAGATTGAGGATGCCGGAGGTCATGTGGAAGTCACGCTGGACAACGGACGCCACGTGCGGGCAGAGATGCTGTTGTTCGCCGCCGGTCGCATGGGCGCGACCTCGGCCCTGAACCTGTCGGCTGTGGGGCTGGAGACCGACCACCGCAACCGGATCAACGTAGATCGCAAGACCTATCAAACCGCCGTGCCGCATATCTATGCCACAGGAGATGTGATTGGGCACCCCTCGCTGGCGTCAACGTCTTTGCAACAAGGTCGCGTCGCCGCGTGCCACGCGTTGGAGACCCCGACCCTGCCGGAAAGCCCGTGGTATCCTTATGGTATCTATTCGGTGCCCGAGATTTCCACTTGCGGCATGTCCGAGGAAGAATTGCAGGAACGCGGCATCCCATATGAGGTCGGCGTGGCGCGGTTCCGCGAAACCTCGCGCGGGCATATCATGGGGCTGGAACACGGGATGCTAAAGATGCTGTTCTCGCTGAAAACCCGCCGTGTTCTTGGGGTGCAGATCGTTGGCGAAGGCGCGACCGAGTTGATCCACATTGCGCAGGCCGTGCTGAACCTGAAGGGCACCGTGGACTATTTCGTGCAGAACACGTTCAACTATCCGACGCTGGCCGAAGCCTACAAGATCGCCGGATTGGATGCATTCAACCGGATGCCGATCCCCGAGGAGTTCAAGGTTAAGAAAAAGCCCGCTGAGAAACAGGCTAAGAAGTCGTGACGACGCTCTATATCGACGGCGACGCCTGCCCGGTGAAAACAGAGGCAGAGCGGGTCGCCACCCGCCACAAAGTACCTATGGCGCTGGTTTCCAATGGCGGGCTGCGGCCGTCAGCCAACCCGTTGGTGCAGGTCGTGATCGTCTCTGAGGGCGCGGATGAGGCGGATAAATGGATCGCCGAACGCTGTGGGGTTGGGGATGTGGTGGTGACGTCCGACATCCCCTTGGCCGCGAAATGCGTCGAGGCAGGCGCGCGGGTGCTACGCCCAAATGGCGAGGCATTCACGGCGGCCAATATAGGGCAGCAACTGGCGATGCGCGATCTGATGGCTGATCTGCGCGCAGCCAACCCCTTGGGTGCGGGCGGCGGCGGTAAACCCTTTGGCAAGGCTGACCGGTCGCGGTTTCTGGATGCGCTGGAGCGGGAACTGAGGGCGGCGCTGCGGGCGTAACCCTCCCGCCGGTTGTCTGCGCTTCAAAGATGCGCGTCCTCCCGTTGGGCCAGGCAGCGCGTTCCGCGCTGCGGTTTCGCCTTGTAAATTGCGTTGGGGATTGGTTCAGTTGGCGCAATCACAGATTGATTTGACAGGGGCGCAGCATGCCGATTGAAGCGGTGATTTTTGACATCGGGAATGTGCTGATCGAATGGCAACCCGAGCGATATTACGACAAGACCATCGGCGAGGATCGCCGTCGCGCCATGTTTGCCGAAGTGGACCTGCACGGCATGAACGATCTGGTCGATCAGGGGCATCATTTTACCGACACCATCTATGACTGGGCCGAGAAATACCCGGAATGGCGCGATGAGATCCGTATGTGGCATGACAAATGGATCGAACTGGCGGCCCCTGAAATTCCGCACTCGGTCCGGCTGCAGCGGGCGTTGCGGACCAAAGGTGTTCCGGTCTTTGCGCTGACCAATTTTGGGGTGCAGAATTTTGACTATGCCACCACGGTTTATCCGTTTCTGAATGAATTTGACCGGCAGTATGTCTCAGGGCGGATGAAGGCGGTCAAACCTCATGCGCCGATCTATGAAATGGTCGAGGATGATTGCGGGTTATCGCCTGCATCGCTGCTGTTCGCTGATGACCGGCTGGAAAATCTCGAAACAGCACGCGCGCGCGGCTGGCAGACGCATCATTTCGATGGTCCGCAGGGTTGGGCCGACCGGCTGGTGGCTGAAGGATTACTTGACTCGGAAGAGGCGCTCTAGCTCAGGCGGCGACTGCACTGCGGTTTTCGCGGATCGGTAGGTGGACGATGGCGCTGAACGCGCCGATGGCGACGCCGATCCACCACACCATCGTGTAATCTCCGTAAACGTCGTACATGCGCCCGCCCAGCCAGACACCCAGAAAGCTACCAAGCTGATGGCTGAAGAAGATGATGCCATAAAGCGTGCCCATGTAACGCAGCCCATAAAGATGCGCGACCAACCCCGAGGTCAGGGGCACCGTTGCCAGCCACAGCGATCCCATCACCAGCGAAAAGACGATGACCGAGATTGGCGTGATCGGAAAGACGATAAACGCTGCCGCCGCAAGTGTGCGCGCGGTGTAGACCCCTGCCAGCAGGTATTTCTTGGGAAAGTGGTTGCCCGCCCAACCGGCCAGCAAGGTGCCGCCGATATTGGCCAGACCGATCAATGAGATCGAGATGGCCCCCAGTGCGGATGTCGAGGTGATGCCGACCGAATGGAGGACGCCGCCAGGCTGAATGGGGCCACACATCTCGGTCACAAAGGCGGGGAAATGGGCAGTGACAAAGCCCAATTGATAACCGCAGCTGAAAAAACCCAGAAATATCAGCGCATAAGACGGATCACGGAAGGCGCGACCGACGATCTGGCCCATGCTCTCTTCCAGCTGCGCGCGTGTGGCGGGATGCGGCGCACGCATGAAAGGCAGGGTCAGCACAAGCGCCAGAATCGCCACGGCAAAAACGATGAATACCTGTTGCCAGGGCAGAAAGCTCAGCATCCACTCGGCAGCGGGCGCGCCCAGTACCTGTCCGAAACTGCCCGCTGCCGTGACGATGGCCAGCGACATCGAACGGTTTTCGTCTGACGAGGCCCTGCCTACGACGGCCAGAACCACGCCAAATCCGGTGCCTGCGATGCCAAACCCCACCAGCCACGCATAGGTCTGATGTTCAAACGGGGTCACGGACCAGGCAGACAAGACCATCCCAGCCGCATAAGTCAGCGCACCCAGTATGATCGCGCGTCTGTCACCCACTTTTTCGGCAATCGCACCAAAAATCGGTTGGCCGATACCCCAGGCCAGGTTCTGGATGGCAATGGCCATCGAGAAATCGGTACGTAACCAGCCGAACTCCTCGGCAATGGGGATCTGAAACACGCCGAAAGAGGCGCGCACGGCAAAGCTGACTGTGATGATGATGCAGCCCACGATCAGGATCGGATTAAAAAGACGCGCAGAGTGGGGCATTCAGACCTCGAATTTCCATTTGCCAGAACGCTAGAGGTTTTTGGCTATTGGTCAAATCAGCAGATTTGCCGCTTCAGTTAAGGAAATTTGATGCGTCAGGAAAATGCCCGCTTTTCAAGCGGCAACCCGGCGGGTAAGGCTCGGGCCTATGACGGATTTGATTTCGCTGTACGAGGCCCGCGTCGCCGATGGCACTTTGACGCGAGATGACGCGCAAGAGGCTGTGCTGCCCCATTTCGAACGCATCCGCGCGGCCCTGTCCGTGCCGGTCAAGCGGGGGTTTTTCCGCAAGGCCCCGCCCGCGCCGCAGGGGCTTTATCTGTGGGGTGGTGTCGGGCGCGGTAAGTCGATGCTGATGGATATGTTCGTGGACGCGCTGGACGATATCCCGGCGCGGCGGGTGCATTTTCACGCCTTCATGCAGGAAATCCACGCCGGGATGCATAGGGCGCGGCAGGAGGGCGTCGAGGATGCGCTGGCTCCGGTCGCGCAGGAGGTGATCAAATCGGTGCGCCTGCTGGCTTTTGATGAGATGCAGATCACCGATATCACCGATGCGATGATCGTGGGGCGGTTGTTCGACCTGCTGCATGCTGGAGGCGTTGTGGTCGTCACCACGTCGAACCGGCACCCGGATGAACTATATAAGAACGGCTTGAACCGGCAGCTGTTTCTGCCCTTCATCGCGCATATCAAAGAGCAGTTGCAGGTGTGGGAGCTGGTCTCGCCCACCGATTATCGCCAGAACCGGCTGGAGGGCGTTCCGGTCTATTTCACACCGATTGGCCCCGAGGCGCGGCAGAGCGTGCGCAGCGTGTGGAATGACCTGTCGGGTGGGACGGCAGAACCGCTTGTGCTGCAGGTCAAAGGGCGTGCGGTTGAGTTACCGGCCTTCCGCAACGGCGTGGCGCGGGCTTCGTTTTATGATCTGTGCGGGCGGATGCTGGGTCCAGCGGATTATCTGGCCATTGCCGAAGAGTTGAAGGTGTTGGTGCTGGAGGATATCCCCCGCCTGTCGCGCAACAATTTCAACGAGGCCAAGCGGTTTGTGACGTTGATCGACGCGCTGTACGAGGCAAAGGTCCGGTTGATTTGCTCGGCTGCCGCAGAGCCCGAGATGCTGTATGTCGAAGGCGAAGGGACGTTTGAATTTGAACGCACCGCGTCACGCCTGCGGGAGATGCAAGATCGGGACTGGGGGAAATAAGGGGGCTCTGCCCCCGTCGCGTTGCGCGCCTCCCCCGAGGTATTTTTAGCCAGATGAAGCTACGCGGATTTGTTTCATCCGTTTTCGCGCAGGATGTGACCGGCCAGATAGAGTGAGCCACAGATCAGGACGCGGGCCTGCGGGTCTTTGGTGGTGATGGCGTTGAGGGCGTCAGCGACGCTGTGTGCCGTGCTGGCCGGCAGGTTGACTTTGGCGGCCGCGGCTGCGGTGTCTTCGGCGCTGAGCGTTGCGGCCTCGCCGGGAATAGACACGGCGGTTAGGCTTTGGGCCTGTTTCGCCAGCGGGGCCAGATAGCCGGTGACGTCTTTGGTGTTGAGCATCCCGCAGATCATATGCGTGGGGCGTTGCGGCAGTTTCGCCAGCACATCGGCCAGAGCAATCCCGGCGGCGGCGTTGTGCCCTCCGTCCAACCACAGTTCGGCCTGGGCGGCGGCCTCGACCAGCGGACCTGTTTTCAGGCGCTGCATTCGTGCGGGCCATTCGGCACGGGTCACGGCAGCCTCATAGGCGTCATCGCCCATATTCAGGTGGCGCAGAACTGCGACTGCAGCGCCTGCATTCTGAATCTGGTGTGCGCCCAACAGGTTCGGCAGCGGCAAGTCGCGCAACCCGGTTTCGTCCTGATAGATCAGGCGTCCGTTTTCCTCATGGACATGCCAGTGTTGGCCGTGGATCAACAGCGGAGCGCCCAGACGAGCGGCGGTGTATTCGATAACCTCGAGCGCCTCATCCTGCTGCGGCCCGACGATACAGGGCACGCCGGGTTTGATGATGCCTGCCTTTTCTGCGGCAATCTTGCCAAGCGTGTTGCCAAGGAACTGTTCGTGGTCAATGGACACGGGCGTGATCACCGTCACAGCGGGCTCATGTATCACGTTGGTGGCGTCCAGACGGCCACCCAAGCCCACCTCGAGCAATGTGTAGTCCGCTTGCGTTCTGGCAAAAGCCAGCAGGGCAGCGCAGGTCGTGATTTCGAAATAGGTGATGTTTTCGCCATTATTTGAGGCGTAGCATTCGTCCAGTACCTCGGTCAGAGCGGGTTCCGAAATCAACTGTCCGGCAAGACGGATGCGTTCATGAAAACGAGCCAAATGCGGTGAGGTATAGGCATGAGCCGATAGCCCTGCCCCTTCAAGACCGGCTCGGATCATGGCCTGTGTCGAGCCCTTGCCATTGGTGCCCGCGACATGGATCACCGGTGGCAGTTTGGTCTGCGGATTGTCCAGTGCGGCCAGCAAACGCCAGACGCGGTCCAAGGTCAGGTCTATGATCTTGGGGTGCAGCGCCATCATCCGGTCAAGGATGACGTCAGAAGAGGAGGATATCATTTTTCAGCCGAGGGTGCGGCCGCTTCGGCCTCTTGGGGTGTGGGTGCAGGCAGATCGCCTTTGACCGCGGGCGGCTGGTTCATCAGCATACGGGTGATGGTGATCAGTTCGTCGCGCATTTCGGTCCGTTTGGTCACACGGTCCAGCATTCCGTGATCCAGAAGGTATTCGGCCCGCTGGAACCCTTCGGGCAGTTTTTCACGAATAGTCTGCTCGATCACGCGGGGGCCGGCGAAACAGATCAGTGCGTTGGGCTCGGAAATATGCACGTCGCCCAGCATCGCATAAGACGCGGTCACACCCCCGGTAGTCGGGTGGGTAAGGACGACGATATAAGGCAGGTTCGCTTCTTTTAGCATCTCAACCGCGACCGTGGTGCGGGGCATCTGCATCAGGCTCAGGATGCCTTCCTGCATCCGCGCTCCACCGGCAGCAGAAAACAGGATTAGCGGGCGTTTCAGCTTTACCGCCTCTTGCGCGGCAGCGATGATGGCATTGCCTACGTACATGCCCATGGAACCGCCCATGAACGAGAAGTCCTGAGCAGCGGCAATGATCGGGGTGCGGCCAATTTCGCCAGCGGCGACCAGCATCGCCTCTTTTTCGCCGGTCTTTTTCTGCGCCGCCTTCATGCGGTCGGGGTATTTTTTCTGATCGCGGAACTGCAGCGGATCATCCTGGGGGGCGGGTACGTCGACTTCGGTGAAAATGCCGCCATCAAAGAGATGCGCAAAGCGGTCGCGCGGGGTGATTGCCATGTGATGGTCGCACTGGGTGCAGACATTCTGGTTTTCTGCCAATTCGCGGTGAAACAACATGGTTCCGCATTCGTCGCACTTGTGCCAGAGATTTTCTGGCACTTCCCGGCGAGAGAAAATCGAGTTGATCCGGGGGCGGACGTAGTTTGTGATCCAGTTCATATCGGAACCTTGCTGATGCGGCTTTGACGTCAAATAAGACGCTACGGAAAGAAATGCAATCAACGCCTGAGTGCAAGTCGTGCAGCGAGCCATCCGACAATCATCACAGCGAAATCGACAAGTAGCCACTGCCGCAGAACATCGGTATCCGACATGTCGTATGGTAGCACGTAAAGCGCAAGGCTGCTGAGGCTATCAGGCAGCGAGATAAACAATAACGCAATGATGTTATTAAAGAAGTGTAGCGCGATTGCGGGTCCCAATGTGCCTGCTCGGGCCGTTAGGTCCGCAGCCAAAACGCCAAACATGCAGGACCACAGCGCAATAAGACCAGCATTGGAACCGGCGGTTCCGGGTGCGTAGTGACCAGCTGCAAATAAAATGGACGGCACACCGATCCAAATAAATGGCGACCGGAATCGCGCCGCCAAAGACTGTTGTATATAGCCGCGGAACAGGATCTCTTCGGCGCTTGTTTGAATCAGGACAGCTGCAAGCGACAAAGGTAAAAACATCAGCCATGTCGCAAGTGGTGTATTGGAGATCAACTCGGTGCCCATGTCGTAAGGTGGCAAAACGGCAACGACCGCTCCAAGCAAGAGCAATGTTCTGAAAACGCGCCAGAATTGGACAAGGGTTTCCGGAAACGGGCCCAAGACCGATCGCAAGTTTCTGTGGTGTACTTGCCGTACGGCCAATCTTACTCCGACAGTCACGAATGCAAAGCTGGCCAGCAACACAAGCAGCGCGAATGGTGTCGATCCGGTCAAAAGCCCAGCGGCCCAAGCGGAGGATCCCACCCAAGCCGCGAAAGCGAAAATCGCAAGGTTCAATGCGATAACGACCGCGACGATCAATCCTAGACCCGCAAAAAGCCTCCACAATTCAGGGTTTGATCTGGCCTGTGCCACCAGCACTTCATGGGCCGCATAAGTCGGACGTGTTCGCTTGCCCATGTTCAAGTTTCCGGACCTGCAGCGTCGGTGCCTTCAAAGAAGATGGTCGAGTCCTTTTCGTTTACACGGACGGCGAGTGATGTCAGGTACCCGGCCACTGTTTGCAACAGCTGCGTTGCGACTTTTGCGTCGCTATCAACAACAGCGCGTAGTTCTTCGGCTCCTATCCGTAAAAAAGAACAATCGCTAACAGCCACGAGGTCCAATTGGCGCGGATCGCCTGTGATGACGGACAGATCCCCAATCAGTCGACCAGGTTCGACATCTGAGATCGGCCGCGCTTCTCCGCCTTCTTCGGGCCATTCCAGCCTCGCTTGACCAGAAATACACAAATAGGCGGCATCTGGAGCCTGTCCGCGTGAAAAGATCACCTGACCGGCGGTTGCGTCATACCATTGGGCAGAAAAGGCCAGCAGTCTTTGGTTGCGTCCATCGACGCCCGAAAACAGCTCGGTCGAGGAAATGATCTTGAGCTTGCGGCTCAAATCGGCCGTGGCATCCGGCTCGTCTTCAACGCGAGCTTTAGATACGCCGTCAATCCGACCGTCCTTGATTTCCACAAAAAGGTCATAGGCTTCGGGATGGTCAAACCGGTTTTCCATGAAAATCATGATTGAGTCGGGCAGCAATTCACGCAGCTTAAGACGTGTACGCAAACGGCTTTCCGAATCGTGGCTTGCCAACGCTGTGTCCAGAATCAGAACGTCGGGCCGCTTGATCCCTGCACGGGAAAAGGCCGCACGTTCCTGGAATACTGTCGGGAGATTGTTCCCGCCCAGACCCGATGGTAGGTCATAGATGATGGCCGCTGCGCGGCGGCGCAAACCCGCTTCGTTCATCGCTTCGGCGACTACATCTTCGATGTCTTCGGCGTGGGCACCCGCTGTAAGAGAAATCCGTCCGAACAGTGCGTTTTCCATAACGGTCATGCGGTCGATATAGGTGTCTGGGGCGACAGGAATGAACATGCCATTCATTGAGGCGCGCAACCTTTCGGCCTGACCGCTGCGGATGGAAAGAATCTTTTCCTTATATTCATCGGGAAAGTCGGGGCCAATTTGCTCGGCAGTCAACAAAAACGGAACGGTTAGCAGCAATGCACGCTCACGTTCGTTGATGGTATCGTCGCCTTTGGCCTTACGGCGATCTTCGATGTCCAGCAGACGGTAGTACATGTCCTTTGTCATGCCCAGCCGCAGAAACAGAGGGTGATCTGTTCCATCGCGCCCGAAAGTCTGGTTCAGCGTGTGCAGAACGGCCCGGGCTATAGCCATTGCTTCGTCATCCAGATCATGTGCCCGCAGCATTGCCAGAAACCGCCCGTCACCGGCCAGAATGTCCGGAGAAATATCGCGGGACGGGGCTGCGTACAGCAGGTTGCCGCCCAACGGCACAGCCGGGTTAAACCGGTCGGGATCGAACCGGTACACATATCGGTCCAGGTTCTTTTCGCGCAGCCGCTGCGCGACGCTCTCGCGAAGCGCTACAACGTCGCGCGCCAGCGCCGGATGTTGCGCTGGATCAAACTGTGTACGCAAAGTGCGGCGGAACATGAACTCGTCGATCCCCATCGCTTCGACCAGCTCGAACCACCAGTCGCGAATCTGGTCAGCGTTTTCCAGCCCCGCAAGGCCCGGATCAATCCATTCCGCGGAAAGTGAGTCGGTTGGGTTCCCGGATCGCTCGGCTTCTATCTTCCACCGTGTTGGGGTATTCGCTTCTTCATCTGATTGTTGCGGATGGGTGCGCAGCGGCATTAAGAGGTTGTCGCCCAATGTCCCGTCAAACAAGTACGGGCGCGAATAGGCGTATCCGATACGGGCGGCAATGACGGCTTGATGCAGGCTCGCAAGGTTATGGCCTGCGATCTTGATATCGCCCTGAACTGGTAACAACTCGCGTGTCAGCACCTGTGCCAGAGCACTTCGTTCTGCTGCGCTCGACGACTTGATGGCGACCCGAGCGCCACTTGGTATCGTCAGGTCGATGTCTTCGAGGATCGTTTTGCCGTCATCGTCGCGGACAGTCACATTGTGCAACTCGATGTCGCCTGTAAGGCGCGGGATCGTTTCAGGCTCACCTACGAACAGCTCTTCCGGGATCATGTTGTCCGGCGCAAAACGCTCGGTCACGATTTCCCAGCGCAATGACATGTCCTGAACCTGATTGTAGTAGGTCAGAAGATCCTTCCAAGGGCCACTCAGATCTTTATACGCGCCCAGAGCCGCAACAAGCGCGCCGACCGTGACCTCTCCGGTGATCGCAAGATAACCGCCGACCGAATAAAACAGAAAGGGCGTCATCTGAGTGATTAGATTGTTGAGGAACTTCATGAAGAACTTTTTGTTGTAAATCTTGAAGCGAATCTCGAACAAAGTCCCAAGTCGGTAACTGAACTGCGCCAGGCGATAACGCCATCCACCGTTCGCGCGCAGATCACTGATGCCAGCTGCACTTTCGCCAATCTCCGAGCTCAGCTGTCGCACCTGCTGAATACGATCCTTGTTCAACAGGTTAATCTGGCGCTGCAGTTTTGGGATCAGCCACGCCTGCAATGGGATCAGGGCGATACTGGCAAGGCCGAACCACACACTTTGCATGAACAAAAAGGTCACGATGGTCATCATCTGGCCGAATTGGAACACTGGCTGTGCGATGGCGTCACCCATCAGCCCGCCCATCGGTTCGGCCTCAGACGTGATCATCGACACCAACTCACCCTGACTGGTGGTGGCAAAGTACGATTTGGGGAACCGCATGGTGCGGTGGATCAAGGTGAACCGCAGACGCCGCAGCATCCGCTCGGCCAGCACGCCCTTCATGGTGTTGATGCGCATCTTCATCAACCCGCTGGCGATGACCGTGGCCAGAAATGCCACACACAAGATCAGCAGGTACTGAACTTGTGTGACCGTTATTCCGAACACTGTGACGGTATCTGCCGGCGCGCCAATCGCGTCATTGATGATCTGTTTCGGCAACTCCAATGAGGCGTAGAGAAACGGAAAAGACAAGACGGTGAGAACCAACAGAATTAGCTGCTGTTTCTTGGAATATTTCCAAATGAATGAAAAAAGAGTGGGTTCCATGCCCCGGCCCTGCCTCAAGGTTGTGGTACGTAGTGTTCGGATGATCCACGGCAATCAGGTGCCGGACGGTACGCATTGGCCCGACCGATTGCAAGAACGGTGGACCGCCTATCAGACAACAAACCGCCTGCCCACTAGAAAGCGTTAGCTAAAAATCAAAATTTAATCCCCGTTACACCGTTTGAGCCTTATCTTTGACCCGGTCTTTGATTAAAGAAGGGCAATTTCAGGCGATGGGACCATGGGCAAACTTCTGGATCGCTATATACACCAACGGGTTCTTGCCCGTTGGCGCCAAGCTGCGCAGGATGCGTCGGCTACAAAAACGCTGGAGTTGAGAAAACAACGTGATGAAGCCCGCAAACTGCGCTCTCATCTGGACAGTTTGATTTCTCAAGCCGACAGTAGGTTAAGGTGGCCGTCGGTCGGGTCCGAGCAGTTTCCCAAACCTCTTGGAACGGATTGGTCCTGGCGTCCGGATTTGTGGCGTCGGCCCTTGCCCCGCCGAGGTGTTGCGTCGGCCCCGCGCAAAGCAGAGTTGGACGGCCAGGTGACATTGTTCCATGACTGCGCCCTGTGTGAGATAGCCGCGCGACAAATCAGGAATACCAGGGATAAAGACCTCGCTCCGTTCGGCCTAAGCACAGAGGTATTTGCGTTCAGCGGGTCGTTCCTATCGGTATCAGTGGAACTTCCATCTGAAGCGACCCGGAATCTGACCAAAGAGCATTTTTTCCGGGTCGATCTCGGTTTGCAGACGGAACGCGAGATAAGCGCCATGGCCCGGCTGAACATACAGCACGGACCGAACACAGATCAGGTGCTGCGCGGGTTAGAGCGATGTGATATGTCCCACGTGATCGATTTTGACCTGGCGCATCTGCCTTTGAATGAACAGCGGATTCAGAAGGTCTGGTTGGACGTGATTTTTGACCGTCCTTCTATGAACAGCGTTGTGCTGCACGATCTGACTTTCTGCCGACACCACCGAGCCGATTTGTGAGGCCCCGTCAATGAAACAGCTTTCTCTCACGCCTCTATTTCTTGAAAACGGCATTTGGCAAGCTCATCTGACCGCAGACGAAGAACCTTGCGTCAAGGTCAGATACCGTGATCAGGAAATCGTGGACACCGAACTGACAGAGATGGATGACGGATGGCGTTTAACTGTGCCGGTCCCCAATTCAGCTTTATCGGATGGGGTGCACACATTTTTAGTTGTCGATGAAGCGACCTCGGAAAAGCTAGGCGATTTCTCGATCATTGCAGGCTCACCGGTTGAAAATGATCTGCGGGTCGAGGTTGAGCTGTTGCGTGCCGAGTTGGATATGTTGAAGCAAGCGTTCCGCAGGTCACACAGCGCTTCGGACTAACCTTCTGCGAATACGTTCCCTCTTTTTTCTATCTTAAAAACCAATTTCATGCATCACTGGTTCCATTTTTTAGACTCAGGATGTTTACATGGATCGCACCAGCATAATCAAAGTCATCGCGTTGATGGTGACTGGGTTTGGCATCGGAATAGATTTTACCGGTGCATTGATCCTGGTACCGGCGATCGAAAACAGCTTTGACGCGGATATCACCAGTACTCAATGGGTTTTGAACATCTATGCTCTGTTCTTTGCGATGACGATGGTCGCCGGCGGGCGGATGGGAGATATGTTTGGCCATCGTCGTATGATGCTGAACGGCCTTGTTATTTTTCTGTTCGCGTCCCTTATGTGCTTTTTTGCGCCCAGTTTGGATTTTCTGATCGTGTCTCGGGCGTTACAGGGCATCGGTGCGGGCTGTGTCTGGCCGTGTACATTGGCCTTTGGTGCGACCAAAATATCGAAGCCTGAACATCGCGCGATGATTATGGGGATGATCCTCGCTGGCGTCACGACCGGGAACGTCATCGGACCGCTGATCAGTGGCGCGGCGGTCAGTTTTGGTGACTGGCGTTTGTTTTTCCTGGCTAACGTGGTGTTCTCAACCATTTCAATGGTCACCGCGCTGGTGCTGATGGAGCGGGAAACCCAACACAAACAGGGCGAACATTTGGATTTTGCCGGGATGGCCGTTGTGTCTTTTGCCGTTTTGCTTTTACTTTACGGGCTGGACGTTGGTGCGGATTGGGGATGGGTGTCGCCGCCGCTTCTGATGCTGTTCTTCGTTAGCGCTGCTTTGTTCGTTGCCTTTCCAAAGGTCGAAAAGCGCGTGAAAGAACCGTTGCTGTTGCCTCAAATGATGCAAAATCGCGAGTTTCGGATCACGTTGGGCCTGAATATGTTCAATGTGTCGGCGGTTTTTGTAGGGTTACTTTATTTCCCTCAATACATGCAAAAGGTTCTGGGCTGGTCCGTCTTTCACTCGGCGCTGGGATTGGCGCCCCTCACCATGTTGCTGGCAGTCGGATCCATTGTTTCCGGTACTCTGTACAACGACTTCGGTCCCAAACGCCTGTTGCTATGGGGGTATCTGTTCGCCACGTTTGGAGCAATCAGCATCGTGGCGATGCCAACTGGGCTTGGATATTTCCAGATATTGCCAGGCATGGCCATGATCGGGCTTGGTGCAACATTAACGGTCGGGCCTTCGGGTACAGCCGCCGTCAGCGCAGTCAAGCCTGAACGCGCCGGACTTGTAGGCGGGTTGAGCTTTATGACCCATCTCGTGTACGGGGCGATCTCGGTCGCGATTGCCACGGCCATTATGTACGTCACTAGCTTGTCCAGCCTTGCCAGACAGCTCGGCGCGGACGGAATTCAGATGTCTGAGACCGATCAGAGGGCCATAAACGGTGGCACGCTCACCACGGACTCTGCAAAAGCTGTCATGGCTAAACTCAGCTCGGCCGAAGGTGAAAAGGTTGAAGCCGCGATCGCTTCGGCGTTTGATGCTGGAATGAATATGGCGTTTGTTTTTGCCGCTCTCTCCGTCTCGGTCGGAGTAATCCTTGCCCTACGGTTGAACGAAGAAAAATTACGAAAGATCGAGGAGTAGAAAAGGGCCGCCTTTTGAGCGGCCCTTTCTTGTTATTGGGATGGGCCGTTCGGGTTGAAGGCTGACAAACCCTTGAGGATATCTATTGCGTAAGCCAACTGATAATCCTCTTCGCGCAACTCCGCTGTTGCTTCGGCTTTCGCGCGATCTTCTTCGATTTGCCGGATTTCATCTTCGCTGAGGCTGTCATTGTTGAGGCTTCCACGCAGGTCAGCTTCGGAGCGTGAGGGACGGTTGTCTTCCTCTTCTTCGGTCGCTGGCGCAGGGCGTGGCTGTTCCACGATGATATCCGGGCTGACCCCAAGTGCCTGAATCGAACGTCCTGAAGGAGTGTAGTAGCGCGATGTGGTCAGACGCATCGCTCCATCGCCACGCAACGGCATGACCGTTTGGACCGAGCCTTTGCCAAAGCTCTTGGTGCCGACAACGATAGCGCGGCGGTGATCCTGCAGTGCGCCGGCCACAATCTCGGAGGCCGAGGCAGAACCGCCGTTGATCAGAACCACGATCGGCTTGCCTTCAGCCAGATCGCCGGCGGTAGCGTTGAACCGTTCGCCCTCACCCGGATCGCGACCACGGGTCGAGACGATTTCGCCTTCGTTCAGGAAGGCGTCCGAAACCTTGATGGCTTGTGTCAGCAATCCACCAGGGTTGTTTCGAAGGTCCAGTACGACGCCGTTAACTTTGTCGATTCCACCGATTTCTTTGATCTGTTCGTCCAGACCGGCCTGCAGGTTCGGGAAGGTCTGATCATTAAACGTGGTCACTCGCAATACAACGCTGGTGCCCTCAGTCCGCGCGCGTACGGCGGTCAGTTTGATAGTATCGCGAACAATTGTAACGTCGAATGGTTCCTGCTCGCCTTCGCGCACCACGGTGATCACGATCTCGGACCCAACCGGGCCACGCATCAGATCAACGGCCTTGTCTAGCGTTAGACCCAGAATGCTTTCACCATCGACATGCGTGATGAAATCGCCCGCTTCGATTCCAGCTTCGTCCGCCGGAGTGCCATCTATAGGCGAGACGACTTTCACAAACCCTTCTTCTTGTGTGACTTCGATTCCCAACCCGCCAAATTCGCCTCGGGTCTGCACGCGCATCTGTTCCGCGTCATTCGGGGACAGGTAACTGGAATGCGGGTCCAACGATGTCAGCATCCCGTCAATTGCAGCTTCGATCAAATCTTCCGAGTCGACCTCTTCCACGTACTGTGCGCGAATGCGTTCAAAAATGTCGCCAAACAGATCGAGCTGTTCGTAGACACTGGCCTTGCTTTCGGCCTCTTGCGCCAGCAACGGCCCAGCAATCTGAGTTGTTGCAATTACGCCTGCCAGGGTTCCGGCCAGACCGGCCATCACAAATTTCTTCATACTCGTTTATCCATCCTTGTCGGTCCGAAACCAAGATTCCGGGTCCACGGGGCTATTATCCTGTCTTACCTCTATATAGAGCGTTTCTGACCGGTCAGTTCCAGTGCCATCACCGCTTGTTGACAAAATAGCGCCTATTTCGGGTGTCTCACCGGGCATCAAGCCAACCGGAGAGCCTTCGGGGATGACCTGTCCGGTCTCACCGTAAACCTCCTGCAGGCCCGAAAACACGAACAAAAGCCCAGGTTGAGGTTCGAGAATTACCAGATTCCCTAAATCCAGCAGTGGTCCGCGGTATCGGATCGTTGCCGCAGTCGGGGATGTAACAATTGCCCGAGGCCGCGTTGCAAGCACAATACCGGGACGTGTTACGCCCGCAGCATCTGTTTCGTCCGCGTGATGCAGAATGACACCCTGAGTTGGCAGCTGTATCTGCCCTTTCTTACCAGAGACATCCGCGTTTGTGGCTGCAATCTCACCCTCGGAAATCTGAGACAACCCGCTGGCGAACCCGTCCAGAGTTTCGGTGGACGAGATCAGGATCGCTGTGCGGATCGGATCTTCGACAAAGCGGCGAGGCAAGTCGGTGCGGTCGGCGATGGCTTCGCTTAAACGGGTGCGCGCGGTTTGTACTCCAGCCAACCCCTCGACCAGTGTCTCGGATGCATTTTGCTGCAGCAAACGTAGTGTTTGTACTTCTTGCAGGTCTCTCGCAAGCGACTGCGCGCGGGCGTTCAGGCCGGGTGTGACCTCGGACAGCATCATCCCGGCGCGCGCCGACCCGAGCGGGCCGGACGGGTGCAGCATCAAAACAGGCGGGCTTGTTGTTTCTATGGTTTGTAAAACACCAAGCAGCTGCGCGACGTCCTTTTCGCGTGCCCGCAGCTCGGCGGACAGTTGCGCTTCGCGTGTGGCCGCTTGTCGAAGCCCGTCGCGCATGGCCGTCAATCCAGCCTCATAGGCCTGAATAGTTGCTGTCAGGGCGCGAACCCTGTCGCGGGCGCTGTCTGCCTCGGTCAGGGTGATTGACGCTTGCTCCAGTTGCCGGGCTGCATTCAATGCCGCCGTAGCAGGATCTGTCTGCGCGTAAACGGGTGATCCAAGAATAACAAAAGCAAGAGCCGCACGTAGCCTCATGACAGCAGGCTCTGCCCAGTCATTTCCGGCGGTTGGTCCAACCCCATCAGGTCTAGTAAAGTGGGGGCCAAATCGGACAGGCGTCCGTCGCGCAAAGTTGCGGCCTCAGGGCCGCCAACCAGGGCCACTGGCACCGGATTCAGCGTATGCGCCGTGTGCGGTCCGCCGGTTTCGGGGTCGAACATCATTTCACAGTTGCCGTGGTCGGCGGTCACGATCATCGCACCCCCTGCCTTGTTCAGCGCCTCAATCACCTGTGCCAGCCCCTGATCCACCGCCTCACACGCCTTGATCGCCGCCTGCAGATCGCCGGTATGGCCGACCATATCCGGGTTGGCATAGTTGGTGACGATCAGGTCATACCCGGCCTCAATCGCCTCAACAAATTTCGCTGTCACCTCGGCCGAGGACATCTCGGGCTGCAAATCATAAGTAGCGACTTTGGGCGATTTAGGCATGAAGCGGTCCTCGCCCACTTCAGGGGTTTCTTTGCCGCCGTTCAGGAAGAAGGTGACATGGGGGTATTTCTCGGTCTCGGCCAAACGGAACTGACGCAGACCTTGTTTGGCCACCCATTCACCGAGGGTGTTCACGATGTCTCGCTTGGGGAATACAGTGGTCATATAGGCGTTGTGGCCGTCTGAATATTCCACCATCCCCAGCAAGGCCGACAGATGCGGACGCGGCCCGGTGTCGAAATCGGCAAAACCCGGCTCGCCAATCGCGCGCAGAATTTCGCGGGCGCGGTCGGCGCGGAAGTTCAGGCAGAAGAAACCGTCGCCATCCCTCACCCTGTCGAACCCGTCCAGCACCGTGGGAACGATGAATTCATCGGTTTCCGACTGATTGTAGGCGTGGTCGATGGCCCCATGCGCCGTGCTCGCCGCCCGCCCCTGCCCGTTGATCATGGCAGCATAGGCTTCGCTGACACGCTCCCATCGATTGTCGCGGTCCATCGCAAAATAGCGCCCGCTGACGGTGACGATGCGTGCGCCTTTGGGTAGACGCTCTTCCAGCTCGGCGATATATGTGAAAGCCGATTTGGGCGCCACGTCCCTGCCATCGGTCACCGCGTGAAGCGCCACGGGCACGCCCGCATCTGTGATCGCCTTGGCCGCCGCGACGATGTGGTTTAGGTGCCCATGCACCCCCCCGTCCGAGACCAGACCCATCAGATGCGCCGTGCCGCCCACCGCCTTAACGTTGGCGATGAAATCCTGAAGGGCCGCGTTTTCAAAAAATGACCCATCCTCGATTGCCAGATCAATCTGGCCCAGATCCATCGCCACCACGCGGCCTGCGCCAATATTGGTATGGCCAACCTCGGAATTGCCCATCTGACCGCTGGGAAGACCCACGTCAGGGCCGTGTGTAATCAGCCGCGCGTGCGGCCCCCGCGCCATGATCGCATCAAATGTTGGAGTGTGCGCCAGATAGGGGGCGTTGGCCTTGGTGTCCTCGGACAGACCCCAACCATCAAGAATGCACAGGACGACAGGTTTGGGGGCGGTCATTCGGACTCTCCGGGATTGCTGCTCTTGCCTGACCTTTTACCCCTTGGCCGACGCCGGGTGAACCGCCTTTTGGCGTAGACGCGGTGAATTTAATCCTTGCCGACAATCTCCCGATACGGGCGCGCTTTGCGGCCTCGGTATTTCACCGTCAACTCCAACGGCATGTCGTTTTCATCATAGATGCCGACAACAACCCCCCGGCCCCGGCTTTTGGTCCGCATCTCGATCAATTGCGCCTCGGACCGCGTGGTGCGCTGAGACTGCCTGCGGGTCCACGCAAACAGATGCTCATACATTTGCGCGATGATGTCGGCGTGGTCGGCGCTGTCGCCCAGATCGGTCAATTCCTGTGGATCGTTTTCCAGATCAAACAGCAAAGGACGATGGCCACCCTCGCAATGGATCAGCTTCCACTTCCTGTCGGCGACCATGAACATCACCGCATCGCGGACCGAGGCATTCAGTTTCTCCGCCAGTGGCGAGGCCGAATAATCATATTCGCAAATCACCACATCCCGCGGAGTTTCCGCCTGTGTCCCATGCAGGATCGGCAACAGGGAATGTCCTTCGAGGATATGCGAGGCATCTGCGCCACCGGCCACATCCAGAAAGGTCGGGGCCAGATCGATGGATTCCACCAGCGCATCGCTGGCCGTGCCGCGCGTGGCGTCAGCGGCGGACGATGGATCATAGATGATCAGCGGCACTTTGGTCGAAGCGTCGTGGAAGAATGTCTTCTCCCCCATCCAGTGATCGCCCAGAAAATCGCCGTGATCCGAGGTCAGCACGATCATCGTGTCCTCCATCTGGCCGGTTTTTTCCATCCAGTCGAACAGGCGGCCCATCTGATCGTCGGCCTGTTTGATCAGACCCATGTAGGCGGGGATCACCGCCTCGCGCACATCCTGCCGCGAGAATGTCTGGCCAATCTTTGTGTCCATGAAAGCGCGCAGAACGGGATGTGCGTTGTCACGCTCAGCCTTGGACCGGTTCACCGGCAGCACGTCATCGGGGCCGTATATCGAGGCATAGGGTTCGGGCACGATATAAGGCCAATGGGGCTTGATGAAGCTCAGATGGCAACACCAGGGGCCGTCATGAGTATCCATGAACTCGATCCCGCGCCCGGTCAGGTATGGGGTTTCGCTGTCTTCCTCGGCGATATTTGCCGCCTCGGTCGAGTGCTTCAGGAACCAGCCAGACAGTACGTTGCCATCTGCGTCCAGACCGGAATTGGCAAAGTCGTGCCACGGGTTGTCACTCTCATACCCTTTGGCAGTGAGGTACTTGTTGTACTCTTTCGCGCCGTCCGGATCATAATAGCCATCCGGCCCCTCGGGCAACATCCCGTCATCGCGTTCGAACACGTCAAAACCGCATTCCGCCACACGGGCCCCGATCAGGCTGTCAGGCTCCAGACCCAGCCGGGCCATCCCCTCGGCATCCGCGCGCATATGGGTTTTGCCGACCAGCCAGCACTCCATTCCGGCCTTGCGCAGATGATCGCCCATCGTCATTTCGCCGACCTTTAGCGGGATGCCGTTCCACGAGGCACCGTGCGAATGCACATAGCGCCCGGTATAGGTCGACATGCGTGAGCTGCCGCAAATGGGTGATTGGATATAAGCCCCGTCAAATCGCACACCCTTCGCGGCCAACCGGTCGATATTCGGAGTATGCAGGTGCGGGTGGCCGTAGCAGCTCAGGTAATCCCAGCGCAGCTGGTCGAACATGATGAACAGGATGTTTTTGGCTTTGGCCACGGATGCGCCCCTTTGATCGTCCGGGGCTGAGGCTAACCAATTCCGCGTCAGCGGCGAAGCGGAATTTACGCCTGCGCTTCGCGTTCCATCTGTTCCAGCATCTTCTTGGCGCGCTTGCACTGCAACTGATCACGCAGCGGGCTGTTTGGGTCGACATCTTTCTGACAGACCACGCATTTATCCGCACCCGAGATCGCGTTCAGACCGCCGCAGCTGCCCTTGATGGTCTTGCCCATCAGCATCACACCCAGCGACATGCCGACCATCACAAGAGCCAACAGTATGAAAGCCAGAATAAAGGTGCTCATGATCCGTATCCGTCAGTTGCTGCCCAACGCGTCTTTGAACGCGCTGCTATGGACCGTGATATAGGCATCTTCGCCCCCTGTCACATCCCGCGAGATGAAATACACGGCAAGTTTATGCTTTTCGGCCAGTTCCAGCCCTTTTTCCTGCCCCAGCGCCAACATGGCCGTGGCCCAGGCATCGGCCATCATCGCGTTTTGCGCCAGCACCGTGACCGAGGTGGTCCGGTGCGTGATCGGGCGGCCTGTCACTGGATCGATGATATGCGAATAGCGCACGCCGTCCTGTTCGAAGAAGTTCTTGTAATCGCCCGAGGTCGCCATCCCCAGATCGTCAAGCTGAACGATCAACTGAATGGCCTGCACGCTGGTTTCAGGTTTTTCGATCCCGATCCGCCAGGCCTCGTTCTTGTCATTCTGACCCATAGTAACCAGATCGCCGCCGATCTCGACCATGTAATTCTCGATCCCGGCGTCGCGCAGCGTTTCGGCCACCGCATCAATGCCATAGCCTTTGGCGATGGCCGACAAGTTGATGCCTACACCCGCATCCGATTTGGCCAGCGTCCCAGCCTCGCGGTCCAGCGTCAACAGGCGGGACTGACCGACGCTGTCTAACGCGGCCTGAATTTCGACATCCGATGGCACTGGATCTTCGGGTTTGCGCGGGCCAAAGCCCCACAGCTCGATCAGCGGGCCAAGGGTGACGTCAAACGTGCCGCCCGATTTCTCGTGCACGTCATTTGCCGCATCAATCACCAACGCAAATTCGTCAGATACTGCCACGGCATCGGTGCTTTCCGACGCAGAAAAGGTGGACACCTCGGAAGTCGGATCCCAGTTGGACATCTTGGCGTTGACCTCGGCCAGAGTCTCATCGACCGCGTCTGCCAAGGCTTCTTCGTCCACGTCCACGCCGATGGCGGTGATGTTGAAGGTCGTTCCCATGGTTTCGCCAGACAGGCGCACGACCTCTGGTTCTTTGTCGAACAAACAGCCAGACACCAGCGCAGCAACAGCCAAAACGGGGACAAGACGCATCACAGCACCCTTTTAAGAAAACGTGCCCGGCATATGCCAGCGCCTCTGATCAGAGTCAAACCAACGTCAGAGTTTAAGCGGCATGAAGCCTAAAACCAAAAGGCCAATGCCGGCAGGCAAACCGAACAGCCAGGCTTTCTTCTGCCAACCCGGCGCTTGCTGTTTCCATGTCATGCGAAAGTTGTGCCCGCAGACCACCACTGCAAAAAAGATCAATGCCGCGATGGGCGGTGTCAAATAGAGGTCGGACAAAAGATCAGATATCCTTGGTTTTTGGCAGTTTTCCCCGGATAGGGCAATTGCACCCTATACAGGTCGCTCGGCTGCGCTAAGGTAAATAACAAAGCAGAAGGAGATTGCCCATGGCCCCAAGCTCTTACCAGCCACCGACCCGCGGCGATAAAGCCGATACCAGCACTCGCAGCCAGTCGGTCGACTCGAACCTGTCACACTCGCAGACGACCGTGGCGAAACTGCTTGAGGGCAAGGGCGACGCGGTCTTCTCGGTGCGTCCGAACGATACGATTCACTCGGTGGTGAACACGCTGAAGGAAAAGAAGATCGGGGCGGTTCTGGTGACAGACCAAAACGGCGCACTACAAGGCATTCTGTCGGAACGCGATATCGTGCGCCGCATGGCCGACACCCCCGGTCAGACGCTTCCTCAATCGGTCGAGGACCTGATGACGCGTGAGGTCAAAACCTGCGCACCTGATGACCCGCTGAACCAAGTTCTTAAAACCATGACCGAGGGGCGGTTCCGCCATATGCCGGTTCTCGCCGGTGGTGCCCTGCGCGGCGTGATTACCATTGGCGACGTCGTTCATTTCCGCCTGAAAGAGCTAGAATACGAAGCCCTTCGCATGAAACAGATGATTGTTGGCTGATCGAATGCGGCGAAAATCCCCTTGACCTCGGCCCCGTGACAGTATCCCTGATGCAGCATCAAACGGCGATGAAACAGAGGGTTGCATGAAACGGGTTCTTGTCACCGGAACGGCCGGGTTCATCGGGTTCCATCTGGCCAAGCTCTTGCTGGCCGAAGGCTTTCGTGTGCACGGCTATGACGGGATGACCGACTATTACGACGTCACACTCAAACAGCGCCGCCACCAGATGCTTCTGCAAAATCCGGGCTTTTCTGCAACCGAGGACCTGCTGGAAAATCACGACCGCCTGAAACAGATCGCCGATAACTTCAAGCCCGAGGTCATCGTCCACCTCGCCGCACAAGCCGGGGTTCGCTACAGCCTGGAAGACCCGCGTAGCTATATCAACTCGAACGTCGTGGGCACGTTCAACGTCATGGAGGTCGCCCGCGAACACAAAGTTGCGCATCTGCTGATGGCCTCGACCTCATCCGTTTACGGTGCCAATGAAGAGATGCCCTTTACCGAGGTCGAAAAAGCCGACACCCCCCTGACCATCTACGCAGCTACCAAGAAAGCGAATGAGGCGATGGGACATTCCTACGCTCATCTGTGGAACCTGCCGACGACGATGTTCCGTTTTTTCACTGTTTATGGCAGTTGGGGCCGTCCCGATCTGGCGCTTTATAAATTTGTGGACGCCATTCTGGATGACCGCCCGATCGACATCTACAACCACGGCGACATGTACCGCGACTTCACCTATGTCGAGGATCTGGTGCGGGGTATCCGCCTGCTGATCGACGTGCCGCCCGAGCGCCCGGACAGTGCGGACCAGATTGCCGAGGGCGACAGCCTGTCTCCGGCAGCGCCTTGGCGGGTGGTGAATATCGGCAATGGCGACAAGGTGCGGCTGATGGACTTCATCGAGGCCATTGAGGATGCCTTGGGCAAAAAGGCTATCCGAAACTACATGCCTATGCAGATGGGCGATGTGCCTGCGACATGGGCCGATAATGATCTGCTCCAATCCCTGACAGGGTACCGCCCGCAAACCGATTTCAAAGAGGGCATTGCCCGGTTCGTCGCGTGGTTCCGCGACTATCATGGTAAATGACGACGATGTTTGAAACAGACCCCAACGCGCGCAAGATCGCCGTGATCGGACTGGGCTATGTCGGCCTGCCGCTGGCTGTTGCCTTCGGCAAAATAGGCCCTGTGATCGGCTTTGACATCAACACAGCCCGGATAACCGCCCTGCGCGCCGGTCAGGACGCAACCCATGAGGTCGAGCCCGAGGATCTGCGCGCCGCAACCGGCCTGTCCTTCACCTCCGATCCGGCAGATATCGCCGGATGCGACACCTATATTGTCACCGTCCCCACCCCGATCACAGCGGGCAAGCAGCCTGACTTAAAACCGCTGCTCAGCGCGTCTGAAACGGTTGGACGCGTGCTGAAACCTGGTGATCTGGTTATTTACGAATCCACCGTCTACCCCGGCGCGACCGAGGAAGACTGTGTGCCAGTGTTGGAACGCGCCTCGGGCCTGGTGTTCAACCGCGATTTCTTTGCAGGCTACAGCCCCGAGCGGATCAACCCCGGTGACAAGACGCATCGGATCGCGGATATCTGCAAGGTTACGTCTGGCTCCACCCCCGAGGTGGCCGATCTGGTGGATGCGCTTTACGCGCGGATCATCACGGTAGGCACCCACAAGGCGGAAAGCATCCGTGTGGCCGAGGCCGCAAAGGTGATCGAGAACACCCAACGCGACCTGAACATCGCATTGGTGAACGAGCTGGCGATGATCTTTGGCCGGATGGATATCGACACCGACGCGGTTTTGCGCGCGGCGGGAACCAAGTGGAACTTTCTACCCTTCCGCCCCGGTCTGGTGGGCGGGCATTGCATCGGCGTAGACCCCTATTACCTGACCCATAAGGCTGAAGCCGTGGGCCATCACCCGCAGATCATTCTCGCCGGGCGTCGGTTGAATGACAGTATGGGAGGCTATGTGGTCTCGCAACTGGTCAAGCGGATGATGCGCGAGGGGATCAATGTGGCCGCCGCCCGCGTGCTGGTAATGGGGCTGACCTTCAAGGAAAACTGTCCCGACCTGCGTAACACGCGCGTTGTCGATATCATTGACGAGTTGCAAGACTATGGCGTCACAGTCGATGTCCACGACCCCCATGCGGATGCAGTTGCCGCGCAGAAGGAATACGGGATTTCATTGACTTCGCAGCCTGAAACCGGTGCCTATGACGGTATCGTTCTGGCAGTTGCGCATCAGGAATTTCTGGCGCTCGACCCAGCCGAGATACGCGCCCTTGGCAAGGATCAAAACGTGTTGTTCGACGTCAAATCCTGCCTGCCGCCGGAGGCCAGCGACCTGCGGCTATAAAAAAACCGGCGCTGTCCTGCGCCGGTTTTTCCTGTCTTATCCGCCGAAATCGTCAAGCATGATGTCTTCGCGGTCCACGCCCAGATCCAGCAGCATGTTGATGACCGACTGGTTCATGATGGGCGGTCCACACATGTAGAACTCGCAATCCTCGGGCGCAGGGTGGTTCTTGAGGTATTCCTCGAACAGAACGTTGTGGATGAAGCCGGTATAGCCTTTCCAATCGTCCTCGGGCTGCGCATCCGACAGAGCGACATGCCATTCGAAATTGTCAAACTCTTCGGCCAGTTGGTCGAAATCCTCGACAAAGAACATCTCTTTCTTCGACCGGGCACCATACCAGAAGCTGATCTTGCGATCGCGGTTCTGCAACCGCTTGAGCTGATCGAAGATATGGCTGCGCATAGGGGCCATGCCTGCGCCACCGCCGATGAATACCATCTCTTTTTGGGTATCGCGGGCGAAGAATTCACCAAACGGACCCGAGATGGTGACCTTGTCACCTGGTTTCAGGTTGAAGATATACGACGACATCTGACCCGCTGGGATACCTTCCGACCCCGGAGGCGGCGAGGCCACGCGGACGTTCAGCATGATCATGCCCTTTTCATCCGGATAGTTGGCCATGGAATAAGCCCGCTCAATCGGTTCGGCCACGACGGATTCGTATTGCCACAGATTGAACTTGTCCCAATCTTCGCGATATTCCTCTTCCACGTCGAAATCGGTGTATTTCAACTGGTGCGCAGGGGCTTCAATCTGGATGTAACCACCGGCGCGGAAGTTCACATCCTCGCCTTCCGGCAGGTCCAGCGTCAGGGCCTTGATGAAGGTCGCCACGTTTTCATTCGAGCGAACGGTACATTCCCATTTCTTGACGCCAAAGACCTCTTCGGGGACTTCGATGTCCATGTCCTGCTTGACTGCGACCTGACAGGACAGACGGTCACCGCACGAAGCCTCACGCTTGGTGATGTGGCTTTCCTCGGTCGGCAGGATCGAGCCGCCGCCAGAATGCACCCGCACCCGACACTGCGCACAGGTGCCACCGCCGCCACAGGCAGAAGGTACGAACAGCTTCTCGGCCGCCAGGGTTTGCAGCAGCTTGCCCCCGGCAGGGACCGAGATGGTTTTCTCACCGTTGATGGTGATGTTCACGTTCCCGGTCGACACCAGCTTGGACCGCGCAGCCATGATGATGGCCACCAGCCCCAACACGATCAGGGTGAAAAGAACGACGCCTAAGCTAAAGGTTTCCATGCGTCCCTCCTTACAGTTTCACGCCCGAGAAGGACATGAAGGCCATCGCCATCAGACCCGCGGTGATGAAGGTGATCCCAAGCCCTTGCAGGCCGTCGGGAATGTCCGAGTATTTCAGCTTTTCGCGCACACCCGCCATCGCAGTGATCGCCAGCGCCCAGCCAAAGCCCGAAGACAGACCATAAGTCGTCGCCTCGACAAAGTTATAGTCGCGTTCCACCATGAACAGCGAGCCACCCAGAATGGCGCAGTTCACCGTGATCAGCGGTAGGAATATCCCCAGCGCGTTGTAAAGCGGCGGGAAATACTTATCCAACACCATCTCGAGGATCTGAACCATGGCTGCAATCACACCAATATATGAGATCAGGCCAAGGAAGGTCAGGTCCACATCCGGGAAGCCCGCCCAAGTCAGCGCGCCCGGTTTCAGAAGATAGTTCAGCAACAGGTTGTTGGCAGGCACAGTGATGGCCTGCACCACCATGACCGAGATGCCCAGTCCCAGCGCGGTCGAAATCTTCTTGGACACGGCGATGAAGGTACACATCCCCAGAAAGAAGCTGAGCGCAAGGTTTTCGACAAAGATGGCCTTTACGGCCAGTGAAATCAGACCTTCCATCAGTGGGCCTCTACCTGCTGAATTTTGTATTCACGCTCTTCCACCTGGTTCGGCTTCCATGTGCGGAAGGCCCAGATGATCAGACCGATGATGAAGAACGCTGACGGAGGTAGCAGCAGCATCCCGTTGGGCACGTACCAGCCACCGTTGTTGACGGTCTCCAGAATGGTGATGCCAAACAGCGACCCGGCCCCGAACAGCTCGCGGATGAAGCCCACCAGCAGCAGGATCAGGCCGTAGCCCATACCGTTGCCCATGCCGTCGATGAACGACGCGACGGGCGGGTTCTTCATCGCAAACGCCTCAGCCCGGCCCATCACGATACAGTTGGTGATGATCAGGCCGACAAAAACCGACAGGGTTTTCGAGATCTCAAACGCATAGGCCTTAAGGATCTGGTCCACCAGGATCACTAGCGAGGCGATGATCACCATCTGCACGATGATCCGGATCGAGCCGGGAATCTGGTTGCGCAGGCATGAGATGAAGAAGGACGAGAACGAGGTCACGAAGATCACCGCCAGCGCCATCACCATCGACACTTGCAGCGACGAGGTCACCGCCAGCGCCGAACAGATGCCCAGCACCTGCAGAGTGATCGGGTTATTGTCGACAAGCGGGTCGACCAGCATCTCTTTCTTAGTCTGAGACATCAGAATTCTCCTGCTTGCAGTTTGGCCAGAAACGGAGCGTAGCCCGCATCCCCCATCCAGAACCGTACAAGGTTATCGACACCCACCGAGGTCAGCGTCGCCCCGGCCAGCGCGTCGACGTAAAAGTCGGGGCCAGCGGCGGGCTGCGATTTGGCAACGGTGATCTGCAACTCACCCGCGTCATCGCGCAGACGTTTGCCATTCCACAGTGCCTTCCAGCGCGGGTTGTCCACCTCGGCCCCAAGGCCCGGCGTCTCACCATGCTGATAGAATTGCAGGCCGAAGATATCGTTGCCGTTGTTCTCCAGCGCGATAAAGCCATAGAGCGTGGACCACAGGCCATAGCCATGCAGCGGTAGGATCACCTTGTCTAACTCGCCCGCATCATCGCGCAACAGGTAGATGACACGGTACTTAGACTGACGCCCAATACCTGCTGGGTCATTGTCCAGCGCAACGCTCAGGTCGGGATCGCTGGCCGCAGCGATGTCATCAAACGTGGCAGCGTCGAACTGATCGTCGACGAAAGCGCCCGTCGACAGTTCAAGTACATGCGGTTCGAACGCAGCGAACGCTTCGGAGACATCGACGCCCGGCTCATAGACACCGGCGACTTGCAGAACGTTGACCTGCTTGTCCTTCAGCGCGTTGGCTTCTTGCACCGGGCGCAGGCTGACCGCTGCGGCGGACACGACCATCGAGGCCACAAGGCAGACAGCGACCGCAACGATGATCGTCTTGCTCACAGAATCCGGCGAGGCGGCCAGAAATTTGGCAATCGCGCCCTTGGGTTCTTGGGACTGCGTATCAGACATGGCGACGCGCCCTCCGTTTAATGTTGGCCTGCACGACGAAATAGTCGATCAGCGGCGCAAAGACGTTTCCGAAGAGGATAGCCAGCATCATGCCTTCGGGGAAAGCAGGGTTAATGACGCGGATCATCACAACCATGACACCAATCAGCGCACCGTAGATATAGCGGCCCATGTTGGTGTGGCTGGCCGAAACCGGCTCGGTCACCATGAAAGCCAGACCAAAGGCGTAGCCGCCCAGAACGATGTGCCAGTACCAAGGCATCGCAAACATCGGGTTGGTGTCTGACCCGATCAGGTTCAGCAAGAGCGAGAAGCCGATGGTTCCCGCCAAACAGCCGAGGATCAGGCGATAGTTGGCGATTTTTGTTGTCAGCAGGAAGGCCAGGCCGATCATACAGGCCAGCGTCGATGTCTCACCGAAACTGCCCTGAATGGTGCCGAAGAACGCATTGGCCCAGGTGATCCCGTCAGCTGCCAGCGCCTGAACGCCCTCGGCTGCGGTGATCCCCAACGCGGTCGCGCCCGAGAAACCATCCACCGGAGTCCAAACCGAATCCCCCGACATTTGCGCAGGATAAGCGAAATACAAGAACGCCCGCCCGACCAGTGCGGGGTTGAGAAAGTTCTTACCGGTGCCGCCAAACACCTCTTTGCCGATGACAACACCGAAGATTATGCCCAAAGCGACCTGCCACAGCGGTGTCGATGCGGGCAAGATCAGCGTGTAGAGCATAGATGTGACAAGGAAGCCCTCGTTCACCTCATGCCCGCGCACGGTGGCAAAGATCACCTCGAAAATACCACCCGCGACCAGCGTCGTGATGTAGATCGGCAGGAAATAAAGCAACCCGTGCAACACATTGGCAAACAGGCTGGACGGATCCAGCGAGATACCGAACATCTGCAGCAAAGCAATCCGCCAGCCGGTAGCCGCATCCGGACCAAGCGTCGCAATAGCTGAATTCGCCTGATAACCCGTATTCCACATCCCCCACAGGATGCACGGGATCGTGGCGATCACGACATAGGTCATGATCCGCTTCATATCCACGTAGGACCGTGCGTGTGGGGCTACGGTGGTGACGGTTTTCGGAGTGTAGATGAAGCTTTCGACCATCTCGTAGATAGGGAAATACTTCTCGTACTTGCCGCCCTTGGTAAAGTTCGGCTCAATCCGATCGAAGAAGCTGCGCAAACCCATGTGGATCAGCCCTCCTTTTCAATCTTGGTCAGGCAGTCGCGCAGCGCCAGCCCGTATTCATATTTTGCCGGACAGGCAAAGCCCACAAGGCCCAGATCTTCTTCGTCCAGCTCCAGCGCGCCCAATGCCTGGGCAGTGTCCGTGTCCATAACCAACAAAGCGCGCAGCAATTGCGTCGGCAGGTAGTCCTGCGGCATCAGCTCTTCGAACACGCCCGTCGGCACCATCGCACGACGCCCGCCGTTCAGGTTTGAAGTGAACGCATACAGCTTTTTCGCAAAGGCCGAGCCCAACACCGGCTGTACGGCGAATTTCGATGGCATTGGAAGAATCCAGCCCATCGTGTGTTGATCGTGATCTTCACGGATGATCGAAATCTGCCGCGCAAAGCGCCCCAGATAGGCGGTTGGACCTTCGGCCTGCGCGCCCGACAGGATCGAGCCCGAGATAATCCGGGGCGTCCCGTCCACATCGACCTCGTCACGGGTTAGATCGTCGGTCGATGCGCCCATGACCGTGCGGATCAAGCGCGGTTGACGCGCGCCCGGACCGGTCAGAGCGATCACGATATTGGGGTCCAGATGGCCAGTCTGCATCAGGCGACCAATGGCGATGACGTCCTGATACCCGATGGTCCAAACCTGCTTGTCCTCCGCCAGCGGCTCGAGGAAATGGATATGCGTCCCCGCCAGCCCCGACGGGTGCGGACCTGCAAATGCGGCGGCTTCAACTCCCGGCACATCGGCACCCGGTATCGAGTCACCCTCTTTGTGGCACAGATAGGTCTTACCTTCGGTCAGGTACGCGATCGCCGCCAGACCCGCAGCGAACGCATCCCCTGCATCAGCGATGATCACTGCTGCATCACCCGCCAGAGGCTCACTGTCCATCGCAGTCACGAAAATCGCGGCTGGTGTGGTGCCGGGTGTCGGCATTTTGGAATACGGCCGCGTGCGGAAAGCCGTCCAAAAACCCGCAGCACATAGCTTGGCCGTCACGCCCTCGGCACTATCGGCATTCCCGGTGTCCGAGAAATCAACGCCGGAGTTATTAGGGTCTGACACCTCGATCACGACGCTTTGCAGCACACGCCGCGCACCGCGATTGACCGCGACGACCTTGCCGGTCATCGGTGCGACCATCATCGCCTCGGGCGCGTCCTTGTGACTAAACAGCGGCGTGCCGCGCTGAACATCGTCACCCTCTTGCACCAGCATCTTGGGTTTCAGGCCAATATAGTCGCCGCCCAGAACCCCGACGGTCGAAAATTCAGGCCCCGGATGAATCGTCTGATCCGGCGCACCCTGCACCGGCAGCTCGAACCCTTTTTTCAGTTTGAAAGTTTGCATGTCGCTACGGTCTTCCAAGCCTCTTTCCCGTTCTGCCGTGTCTTTTTGCCGGGTGTCCGCCAAAAATCACTGCAGAGATAAACGCCAGCACCCGGCAATACATAAGCTAAGACTGCCTATGATGCGTGACTATGTCATAATCACGGTCCCTTTACGCGGGGAAACGATCAAACGCAAACCCGTTACCGCCCAAAGTGACCCGAGAATGTCACTTTCGTTTGAGAGAGCCTAATAAAATGCATATCGCACCCTGTGCGTGACCGTTGTAAGCACGCTTTATGGAACACACAAATGATCTTGAGATTTTTCTGGTCGCAACACCCGGCCTAGAAGCACCCCTGCATGCTGAGGCTGTTGAAAATCGGTTTCAAAACTCCAAAATCGTTCCCGGCGGTGTGAGCTGCCTTGGGTCATGGTCCGAAGTCTGGCGCGCCAATCTGTGTTTGCGCGGCGCGAATAAGGTTCTGGTTCGTCTGGGCAGTTTCCCAGCTGTGCATCTGGCGCAACTGGACAAGCGTGCGCGAAAATTTCCGTGGTCCGAAGTTCTGCGGCCCGATGTTGCCGTCAAAGTCGAGGCGACCAGCCGGAAGTCCCGGATTTACCACGCAGGTGCTGCTCGGCAGAGGATCGAACGCGCGATTGCGGAAACCTTGGGTGTCGAGATCTCGGCGGATGCTGGTTTGCGTGTGCTGTTGCGTATTGAAAAGGACATCTGCACTTTGTCTGTAGACACCTCCGGTGATCCTTTGCACAAACGCGGCCACAAACCTGCCGTTGCCAAGGCGCCAATGCGGGAAACGATGGCCGCAATGTTCTTGCGTGAATGTGGATTTGATGGGTCCGAGCCTGTTTTGGACCCGATGTGCGGTTCCGGAACATTCGTCATCGAAGCAGCTGAGATCGCTTTGGGCCTTCACCCGGGTCGCTCGCGAAAGTTCGCTTTCGAAGACTTGAAAAACTTTGATCAAGATAGCTGGAACGAGATGCGGAACGTCACTTCCGTCAAAGAGACCCAAGTGGTGTTCCGAGGCTCGGACCGCAACAGCGGCGCGGTTCAAGCGGCCAGCACCAATGCGGACCGTGCCGGTGTGTCGACCGTTACGGATTTCCAAGCTCGGGCTGTGGGCGATATCAAACCAGGTCACGAAACAGGTGGATTGGTGATCGTTAATCCGCCCTATGGCGCTCGAATCGGGGACGAGAAACGTCTCAGGTCGCTCTATGGTTCATTTGGCAAGGTCATGATGTCCAGATTCAGGGGGTGGCGTGCAGGGATCATCACCAGCTCTCCGTCCCTCGCACGCGCGACCCGCCTGCCCTTGCTGCCTGCAGGGCCTGTTGTCGATCATGGCGGTACCAAAATCCGTTTATATAGAACAGAGACGTTGCGCTGAGAGCCTTGGCTCGGGGACTGGTACTATATGATCCGTGTGTTCGAATACCTCTTGCACATCCAAAAGCCGAGGTATAGATCACGCGCCACGGTCGGAGTGTAGCTCAGCCTGGTAGAGCACTGTCTTCGGGAGGCAGGGGTCGGAGGTTCGAATCCTCTCACTCCGACCAATAAAACAAGGCGCCCTAGGGCCAAGGCCCTATAGATAAATGTTGAGAGAGGCTGAGAGTTCAGCCTCTTTCCTTTTGTGCTCAGATTGAGAAGTTCGAAAATTGGCGCCAATTATCAGACGTTCGATTTTGGTGCAGCGAAGGACCGCTGCGAGCCCGAAGCGGACAAACTTGTCGTGAAGTGGTATAGTGTAAAAATAGAGGCGCTCATGCATCCAAGAACCGCACCTTACGGAGGACGGATGAATGATCATGCGCATATTTCAAGTCGTAACCAGGCCAGGCAAAGAGGAAGAGTTCGGAAAGTTCTTTCATGAAACTGCGATGCCCTTGATGAAGGGCACCAAGGGCATCGTTAATGTGCTTCCTGGAGCCCCGCGCACCGATACACCAAGGGAATTCAGCTTTGTCATGGTGTAGGACAGCCTGGAGTCACTGAAGGCATTTGTCGGCGAGGACTACCAGAGCCCACACATCGATCCTGCAGAGGCAGAGTTGGTCGAGTCACGGTCGATCAAGCACTACGACCTAGTCGAATAGAAGTCGTTGATCGCAGTTTGAATCAGCCGTTTGGAGGATGAGATGCTTAAGGGGAAATGCGGCTGCGGCGCCGTAACATATCAAATGACGACACCACCAATGTTCGTGCACTGCTGCCACTGCAACGAATGCCAGCGACAGACCGGAGCAGCCTATGTATTGAACGCAATAATCGAGGCCGATCGGGTAAAATTCGAGGGACCCACCACAGAACATGAGCTTCCTACTCCGAGTGGAAAAGGTCAGATTATCACTCGTTGCCGCGATTGCGGTGTCGCCGTGTTCAGTAGCTATATGATCCGCCTCGGCAAGCTAAGGTACGTGCGAGTCGGAACTCTGGACGAACCGGATCATTGCCCTCCCGACGTGCAGGTATTCACAACCAGCAAGCAAGCCTGGGTGCCACTAAGCAAGGACATTCCCATCTTCGAGGAGTTCTACAAGTTCGATGAGGTGTGGCCGCAGGCATCGCTTGACCGCCTGGAGACTGCGCTGGCCTGACCGGACTAGTCGTCAAGGCAAGATGGCAGTTCCGTCCCGTTTGAGCGTCGTTGGTGGGTTTGACAGGCCAACTAACTCGACCAAATCTTTCAAATGGCCGCTCCGAACCCAACTTGTGAATTTGATTTTCTCGCTGCGCGCCACACAGCACAAATTTCGCCGCAATTGCGCAAATTCTTTGGCTGCCGTGCAGAAGGAACAGCCAAAATTGCGCATCCGAAGCAAAATCGAAAAGGGCAATTACCGTTGGGGAGGCTCAGCACGCCAGGTCTGATGGAGGGCGCCACCACAAGCCGTGACGCTCTTGTGCGTCCGCTTGAACCACAAGAGATGGTTGATTTTGTCATAGAACATGGGGAGCCGAATTTTCCGCCTGGTGCGGAAGGTTCCTGGAGTTACAGCAATACAGGATACGTGCTTCTCGGGATGGTCATCGAGAAACTGGAGAAAAAGCCGATTGGAAAGTCGTTCGAAACGCGGATCTTCGGACCTCTTGGCATGAACAAGACCTATATATGGAACGGTATTCCGAGGCCTGAGTTTGGATTGCCACGGTCATTCCTTGAAGGCGACCACTACGAAACGACCGACTGGAACATGACTCAGGGGTGGGCTGCTGGCGCTTTGATTTCAACCGTCGACGATATGCATACCTTCATTGAAGCGCTTGTCGCAGGTGAACTCTTCCAGCAACCGGAAACGCTGTCAGAAATGATGAATACCATTCAAACCACACATCCGGCGCTAGCCGGATACGGGCTGGGGCTGGCGATGAAAGGGGACAATCTTTGGGGCCACGGCGGTCAAACCCTTGGTTTTGAGTCTGAGGTGGCCGCATTCGCGGACCGAGACATGTCGATTGTGGCCTGGGCTACGTCTTCGAGTAATGCCCTCGGATTTGGTGCGTTGTTGATTTCAGATGCCCTTCGCAAAGCAGGCGCCCTGCCAGAATAAATGTACGGGGGACTCCAAAAATCTAACTTACCCGTCGTACCGGGTGTACTGCAGGGGTCTTGTCACGTAAAACCAGTGTAAACGGTTATCCTTCCTTCCAAAGGTTTTGTGGTCTGAAAATAGGTGTAGGTTAACGCCCGCCGGCATCAGAAACCATTGTTCCGATGGACCAGAGACCAGTCATGCAATAACAATCAATCCTGACCAGTCAAATCGGGCCAACCATGCGTACAGTGCTGAATGCTCTTTGCTGTCTTTTATTGTTGTTAGTCGTCGCTTACTCAACAGTATGGGGCACTTTGGCCCTATGGTTCAAATTCTCAGGCCCAGAATTGATCCGGTTAACTGCGATCGTTTCCTTTTTCGTCGTTGGCCTCGGAACACTAGTTTCAATTTTTCTAAGAAGTAGATGGCGATGGTTGTCTGGATTCGCAGTATTTTTCGCAGCGATACTAATATGGTGGAACTCACTGACCCCACCTTCGGACGGAAATTGGTCGCCTGATGTTGTGCGGACAGTCACAGGTGAAATAAGCGGCGACACACTAACACTGAGAGACGTTCGTGCATTTGAATGGCAGTCGGCTGATACTTTCGAAGAGAAGTGGGTTACTAGAGAATACGATCTGTCTCAAATTGAAAGTGTGGACCTCTTCATGTCGTATTGGAGTGGACCGGAAATGGCGCACCTTATGCTAAGCTTCGGCTTTTCTGATGGCCGGTATTTGACGTGGTCGATCGAAGTACGTCGACAGATCGGAGAGTCTTTTTCTCCTGTGGCCGACTTTTTCAAAGCACATCCGATTGTAATGATAGCGGCGGAGGAGCGTGATGTCGTCGGGCTTCGCTCTAATGTTCGAAAAGAAAAAGTACATCTGTTCAGGCTGCGTGGTGAACTAGAGGAGCGTATCAAACTGATCAGCGCCTATGTAGAAGCTGCAAATGAAATCGCCGTGCGACCCCGCTGGTTTAACTCAGTTTTTACCAATTGTTCCCGATCAGCAATTTTAATCGCACGGCACGTTGGTATTAGGATTCCTGTCGACTACCGCGTTGTAATTAATGGATATTTTCCTGATTACCTGTATGGGCAAGGACTAACTAATACTGAGATTGATATTCAGCAGTTGTATAGTCTTGGAGATATCACAGCTAACGCACTGGCAAACGGACTGGACGAGGGTTACTCGGCAGCAATCCGCAAAGATGTTCCGGTTCCTTAGCCCTTTGTCTTGGAGAAGTCATTTTATCTTTGAGATAGTGAGTGGATAGTGCTGCTAGAGCAGAAATGACTTTTTGGCTTTTGCGGTGGAAGCCTTGAGATATAACGATAATTGTGGCCCGCTTATTTGTCCGATGTTTATATTCCACTTATGTTGTAATGTGCTCTGGCTACGATGCCCTTGACGGCGATATTCGTAGAAAAAGGGTTTGTGAAGTTGAGCTTCAAAAAGACCATAGATCAGTCGCGACGGCACTTTGTATTATCAGGGAGCGCTTTTGTCGTGACTGGGTGCAGTTCCAAAAGGAACTTAGTCGGTCTTGAACCAACGAGAGCTTTATCCAAAGCAGAAATCGATGAAAGAGGTCATAGAATCTTTATCGCAACTGTTCGCGAACCCTCGACGGTGGCGATTGAGTTTTTTTCGGGTCGTCGCGCCAATCGTCTCAGTTTTGCGGCTGTAGATGTTGTAATCCCGCTAAAACACAAAACGGGCAAGATCGAAAGGCCGAGAGGCAGCTCGCCAGATCCCGACAAGCATTTCGTTATCACGAACCCGCAGGTATTTGACAACGATCGCGCGTTTGTAGGCACGGTAGAAAACAGTGTTTTAGCTTTGCCAAAGGGAGAACGATCATCTCTGCTATGGATACACGGTTATAACACAAATCTGACTGATGCAGTATTGCGGTTCGCTCAGTTTCTGGAAGACACTGGGTATAGCGGGGTGCCCATTCTATATTCTTGGGCTTCTCAGGCTCGATTGGGTGCCTACGTCTACGACATCAACAGTGCGCTTATCGCACGGGATCAGCTTGAGGAGGTTCCTGGGATACTCAAAGACAGTCCCGTTGAAACAATAGATATCGTAGCCCACTCGATGGGAAACCTTGTAGCGATGGAAGCCGCTCGCGGAATCGCAAATCGCGGGCTTTTCAATGTCAGCGGTAAACTCAGAAGTGTTATTCTTGCGTCGCCCGACATCGACATAGACCTGTTCATTGCTCAGCTATCAGCGATCCCCAAGGACAAACGGAGGTTCTATGTGCTGACATCCGAAAATGACCAAGCTCTTGCGGTTTCAAGCTTGATTGCAAGAAACCCGCGAGTTGGACAGCTAGATGCTACACTGATTTCCGAGCTTGGTTTGAACGTGATCGACCTGTCCCAGGTACAAGACACGACCACTGTACACCATTCAAAGTTTGCTGACGCTCCCGAGGTTGTTCGGCTGATAGGGGACAGAATACTAGCAGGCGATAAAGGCGCTAAGGTTTCAGGTCGTGCCGAAGCCGTGGTTATTACGGCAAGTGGTACCATCGCTGTCGTTGACGAGGCGATATCCAACTGAATTTGGGACCGTGACGCGCTTTCGGCCGGCTAGAGCCACCGATCTCTATCCTTGGGCTGCGAGCTTTGCGCCACGAAAAATGTTAGTGTCGGCCAAGTGTTTCTTCCGGCAGACATCCGAACACCCGTTTGTATTGTTGAGCAAAATGACCTTGATGAAAAAAACCGTTTTCAATCGCAACACCTTTGATTTGAACTTCCCCAACACTGGAAGCACTAAGTGTTTTGTGGACTTTGTTCAGGCGTATGCGTCGCAACCAGGTTGCGGCGGATATACCGATGCAGTCTCGGAACGCGTAGTGTAAAGTCCGAAGGCTTACTCCGATTTCACTGCATAACTCGACCAGACCCACGGAGCCGACATAGTCCGAATAGGCGATATCGCACGCGCGACTAACGATTGCCGCGGAGCGGCAAGATTGTAAGGAAGCAGATTTCGAAGCCCGCGAGCTAATCAATTCCCACAGGAATAACTTCGTAAATTGGTCAAGCAGGTGTTCGGTCTCAAATTCATTTTCTTGTTTCGAACGATGCAACAAATCTAGTGCCGCGAGTCCCAGTCTTTTGCTCGCCTGCTGAGTTAGACTACTGACTGGAGGTATGTCTTCAAAGTCGAGCTCATCCCAAGCGAGTTTAAGCGCCAGAGACCGCGCTTCCGAAAAGGGAACGGCCAGATTTACACCATCCCAGTTTGTACTGCCAATTAGCTCGGCTTCTCGACTGGGAGGTTGAACAACAATCGAACCTGTTTCGATTTTTTCACCAAAAAGAACTGCGGGTTCAGCTTGTTCCAAAACGAGCGCTGCCGAGAAACAATCGGGCATACCTGTGCCGCGGTACACTATTTTTCGATTCCATTTCTCCCGAGCAATCTGTTTTTGACCAACTTGAAGTAAGTCAAGACTGCTCTCCAAAGGACCAGCAGTCATTTGGTAGTACTCTTGATCCCAACCAACGGAAGCGTCCTGCAACTGCCCGACGTCAGACGTGGTTGTGAATGTCCTTTCAACCGACAAGTTTCTGTATTGTTCTTTGCACCCCATCTATATGGGGGTATCACATTCAAGAAATTTTACATAATAATATTTCGTTGGCACGTAACAGTCAGTTATTGAGGCAAAATTTTTGGTCTGCGACACTCATTTTGCATTTTTGGGATGTCGAAATTCTCCCCAACGATCGCCTTTCTATGCAAGCATGTTTTCCTAAACACGGAGCTTAGTAGGCGGACCGAATGCAAATTGGCGAGGGGAGATTACGGCGTGTGCTTGGTGTCTTAGCAATATTGGCGACTACCGTTACTCTTTTCAGTAGCCGAGTTTATGCACAAGACAGCGCAGACGCTGCGGCGCAGGCCAATAACCCTCTGGCAAATTTCACGGCTTTCAACTTGCAGAACTACTATGTTGATGAGCTGACTGGACCTGGCGACAACGATGCAAATTCGTTCATTCTTCGCTACGCCCAACCGATTCAGCTGGGGGAAACAAACTGGCTGATCCGCGCGTCTTTGCCGTATAACAGCTTTCCTGTCGGCGACGGTGGGTCATCGGTAGATGGGGTGGGGGATTTTGACATCTTCGCCGCATATCAGATCGACTTACAAAAACCGGGAATAAGCTTTGCAATTGGCCCTTCTATTGTGGCTCCAACCGCTTCTGATGACCGTTTGGGTAGCGACCAATGGCAGTTGGGTTTGGCTAATGTTTACTTCAACGCGAAATCGACACTTTGGCAGTATGGGTACTTGCTAATTTGGCGAAGCGGCGTGGGTAGCACGAACGACCGGGAGCGCGTAAACACCGCCGCATTGCAACCTATTCTGTTCCGCCAACTTGGCGACGGCTGGTACACGGGCGGCGCTCCGATTTGGACAGCAAATCTGGAAAACGGTGATTATTCTGTACCGTTAGGCCTCCGTGTCGGAAAGGTCTGGGTAAACGGAAAAACTGTATTCAATGTGTTCGTTGAACCTCAATGGTCAGTTGCCGATAGCGGGCTGGGACAACCGAAACGACAAGTGTTTTTTGCACTAAATATGCAGTTCCAATAATTGAAACGAGCGTCTGAAAAAAGGACTTAATACAACGCAAAAAAGAGAGGGCCCAATTGAAAAACCTTAGAATCCGCCTCCCTGTTCCGTCGAGTGTTCAGGAAAGTTCTTCTGCGCCGAATTAAAAATGAGATGGTCGACACTAGCCACGAAGCTCGCTGTTAGATGACCGATTCGGTAGGGCCTTCACTAAAAGCACTTTTTATTCAGAGGTTTGAATGGGTATTTTGAGTAGCAAAGTGAAACGCCTACGATGAAGTCAGAGTAACAAGCGGAAAGCTAAACTGCGCAGTTATCCAACCTGTTCATTTCAGTGAGAGTAAAACAAATGGAAAAAACTTGCTTTAAACACCACGCCAAGTTTTGGATGACGATTTGTTTTTTAGGTGCACTTGCTGGGTGCTTTGAAGAAGAGAGCGCAGAAGCAACAGAAAAACCTGCACGACCGGTTCTGTCGATGATCGTCGGTGACACGGAAAGGTTTCGGACTGACAGCTATCCCGGACGTGCGGAAGCTGTACGGGAAGTGAACCTGTCTTTTGAAGTATCCGGGCGAATGATTACCAGACCAGTCGATGTGGGATCGATTGTCGGATCAGGGGAAATTCTCGGTTCTTTGGACCCTGAGCCTTATATCGCTCGGATTCGCACGATTGAAGGCGAACAAGCTTCTCTTCAAGCGGCATTGTCCAACGCTATCACAGAGTTGGAACGCAGAGAAAAACTGCTCGAAAATGATTTTGTTTCTCAGGCCAACGTCGACGACCAAATTATGGTAGTCGATGCAGCTAAGGCAAAAATTGAAGCGACTGAGGGTTTACTGGACGCTGCTCGTCTAAACCTAAACTATACGGAACTGAAAGCACCTTTCGATGGGATCGTGTCGGAGGTTTTTGCGGACAACTTTCAGAACGTTGTGGCGAAACAACCGATAGTGCGCATCCTAGATACTTCCCAGATTGAAATGGAAATCGGCGTTCCAGAAGCTCTTATAGGGCTGGCTCCTTTCGTGGAAGAAATCAGCGTCACCTTTTCGAGCCTACCGAATTTAGAAGTTCCTGCGGAGATTTCCAGGATAGGTTCTGAGGCGTCTCTCAGCACTCGTACATACCCAGTTACAATTGTTATGGTTCAACCTGACGAGGCCAAAATCCAACCTGGGATGGCTGGTAAAGCGACTGCTCGTGTTCGACTGCCTGAAAACTGGGCGAAGACCGGTGTTGAGATTCCCAGCACAGCTGTGTTTTCACCTGACGGGGAAAACGCGGGAAGCACTTTCGTTTGGCTTATTGATGAAGCTGCAAACACAGTTTCCCCAAAACCTGTTGAGGTAATCTCCATTGGGGGGAGAGGATTAGTTGTTCAAGGGCTTGATGCGGGGGATCGTATCGTCACTGCAGGTGTCAATGTCATAACCGAGGGCCAAAAGGTCCGGGTCGAAGCGCCTTAAATTCTGGAGGCAGCCATGTCACTTCCGCAGATATCTATTGAAAACCGAGTTGTAACGTATTTTACGCTGTTCCTTATTTTGGTTATCGGGACCTTCAGTTATTTCCGCCTTGGCCAACTCGAAGATCCTGACTTTACGGTCAAAACCGCGATCGTGATTACTCAATATCCTGGTGCAAGCCCTGAAGAAGTAGAGCTAGAGGTTACTGACCTTATAGAATCTGCAATTCAAGAACTTCCAGAACTCCGTTTTCTTACGTCCTACTCAAAAGCCGGACTTTCAATTGTAAAGGTCGAAATCAAACAGGAGTACTGGGCGGACCGCTTGCCCCAAGTTTGGGACAAGATGCGTAGCAAGGTCCGGGATGTCCATGGTCAGCTTCCGCCAGGAGCCATGACCCCAAGCGTTATCGACGACTTCAGTTTTGTGTATGGGTTTGTTCTTGCGATAACGGGCGACGGTTTTACCTACGCGCAACTGGAAGAATACGTAAAGGCGATCCGCAAAGAACTGGCGCTTGTTCAAGGAGTTGCACGAGTCGAAACTTGGGGAGTGCAGCCAAAGGTTATTTACCTTGACGCTTCGGAACAAAAGCTTCTGGATCTCGGCGTAACGACGGAAGACTTTGTTGCAACGCTGGCACTGCAAAACCAGGTCGTTAATGCGGGGCAACTAGAGCTTGGCGATATGCGCCTTCGAATTGCGCCGACTGGAGAATTCAAAAGCCCGGAAGATATCGGGAATTTACGGGTCCGTACAAGCTTGCTGGATAAAGCTCTGGATATTCCCGCAGATTTTGCTGATGACGCGACTCGCCCCAGAGACCGCAGTGCTGAAACAATCGCAATCAAGGACGTTGTAGATGTCAGACAAGGTTACCTGGAACCGCCTATCAATGTCATGCGTTTCAATGGTCAACCCGCAATTGGGATATCAATCGCCAATGTAACTGGCGGCAATATTGTAGACACAGGACAAAATTTGGATGCGGCTTTGGCCGTTGTCGAAGCCAACCTTCCCTTGGGAATTGAAATGCACAAAATCGCTTGGCAGAGCGATCTCGTAACGGAAGCCATAAACGCCTTCATGATAAACTTGGGCGAAGCAGTCCTTATCGTCCTGGTCGTAGTTGCTCTGGCCATGGGTTGGCGTATGGGGCTGGTAATCGGCGGTGCGCTTATCCTGACGATCCTCGGCACTTTCATTGTTATGTCTATACTGCAAATTGATCTTCAAAGGGTTTCTCTAGGCGCGCTGGTTATTGCTCTGGGAATGATGGTCGATAACGCCATTGTGGTCGCAGATGGTATGGCTGTCCGTTTGAAGAAGGGAATGGATCGCAAGGCGGCTGCTATTGAAGCCGCTGCCCAACCGAGTTGGGCTCTTCTGGGAGCGACAGTTATCGCAATGATGGCTTTCTACCCAATCTTCGCAGCAACCGCAGATGCAGGTGAGTATGCTGGTTCACTATTTGTGGTGGTAGGGGTTTCGCTGCTACTAAGTTGGCTTATTGCCATGACAATCACACCATTGATGTGTGTTGATCTTATCAAGATCTCGGAAGCCGATCGCGACTCATCAAGAGATCCATATACAGGCGTTGTTTTCACGATGTTCCGCGCGGTCTTGTCTACGTGCATCAGAGTGCGCTGGCTTACCGTCCTCGTTATGCTGGCAGTGTTTGGATCCGCGCTTTACGGCTTCCAATTCGTAGATCGACTCTTCTTCACTGATGCGACGCGGCAGCAGTTTATGGTCGATATCTGGGCACCCGAAGGTACGCGCATTCAACAAACTTCGGCTCTGGCGAAAAGGGTGGAAAATCACCTGGACGGAGATGAGCGTGTTTCCGGTGTTTCCACGTTTGTAGGCTCCGGAGGCCCTAGATTCTATCTGCCCGTTGATCCAGAGTTTCCTTACGAAAGCTATGCGCAAGTCATTATTAACACGACCGATCTAGACAGTGTTTATAGCCTTGTCGAAGAACTAGAGCCTTGGGTTGTGGATAACCTGCCTGAGGCAATGGTCCGAGTTCGAAAGTTCACAGCAGGTCCCGGTTTTACCTGGCCGTTCGAAGCAAGATTCTCGGGCCCGGCAAATGCAGACCCGGAAGTGTTGAGGGATCTTGCGCGGCAGGGGGTAGAGATAATTCAAAAGTCGCCCTACGCCAAAGACATCCGGACCGACATGCGCAATCGAGTCCCAAAGATCGTCCCTGAGTTTGATCAGGTTACGGGTGTTTGGACAGCAACTTCCAGAGCGGATATCGCGAATGCGTCTCGCGCGGCATTTGACGGTTTGCCCGTCGGTCTCTATCGCCAAAACGAAGATCTTTTGCCAATTATTGTCCGACGTGTCGATGATGAAAGGCAACAAACTGCCGAAGACTTTGAGCTTCTGCAGGTCGTTCCTGCCCTGTCTGTAAAAAACTTGCCGCTCTCTGCGGTAACAGAAGATATCAAAGTTGAGCTGGAAGACCCAATCATTGTGCGCTGGAATCGCAAGCGCGCTGTAACGATTCAGGCCAGCCCTAACGAAGTTACATTTCCAACGTTGTTCGAAAGTGTCCGTGAGGAGTTCGAGGCTATACCCTTGCCTCCCGGTTATCAGTTGGAATGGCGGGGGGAATACTTCGGGACAGTGGACAGTCAAACTTCGCTTCAGCCCGGTGCGGCGCCCGCTATCATAATTATCGTGTTTTTGATTGTGGTGCTTTTCAACGCTATTCGACCAGTTTTTGTGATCTTCTCGGTCGTCCCGCTGGCGATAATCGGCATTACCGTTGGCTTGCTAACATTCCTGCAACCCTTTTCTTTTATGGCGTTGCTTGGGGCCATGAGCCTCATCGGGTTGATGATAAAAAATGCGATTGTGTTATTGGACGAAATCAATCTGAATCAATCGCAGGGTATGAAACAGTATGACTCGGTAATGAACGCTGCTGTTTCTCGACTAAGTCCCGTTTTGCTTGGCGCAGGTACAACGATTCTTGGTGTTCTTCCATTGATGCAGGATATCTTCTGGGTCGCCATGGCAACGACGATGGCCGTCGGATTGGCCTTTGGGACGGTGTTCACGATGATAATGATTCCGGTCTTCTATTCGATTTACTATCGTGTGAAGGAGCCAGCAACGTAACCAATTGGGGTTATCTTTTCAGCCGGTAAAGCGACCAAAGGCGAGAACAACAATACCCTCTACAGCGGGGCAGAAGATGACTATCGATTTCTTTCAGCTTTTCTCAGCCAACTCGGTGTTGGTCGTTTTTACGATCATTGCCATCGGTTACGTGATAGGCAACGTCAAAATTGGTCAATTCGAGATAGGGATCACCGGCGGCGTATTGTTGTGCGCTCTGGTTTTCGGCCATTTTGGTTTTCAAATTGATCCGATCGTCCAGTCAATCGGATTTACTTTGTTCATCTACTCAGTTGGATGGCAAGCGGGTCCTCAAATTATCAACGTGTTACGCCAAGATGGCCTAAGCTATTTGACCATTGCGCTATTTATGTCACTGGGCTCTTTTGCATTAGTGGTTGGACTGGCGCTTGTGGTTGATTTGGAAAACGCGCTTGCCGCTGGTTTGATGGCAGGGGCATTGACGGTGTTGTCACGTTAACCGTCGTTCGGTTGCTCATGCTTGGATTTGGACATAGGTGACATCGATGAATTCATCGTCG